>CAYMFZ010000115.1:6118-11787 GCA_964389585.1 uncultured Pirellulaceae bacterium
ACTTTGGATTGCACCTGAAACGTAGGCATTTGAAGAAGTTGCTTGCGAAGTTTCGCGGTTTGCTCGGCCAAGTCTTTTGTCAGTTTGGCGATCTGTTTTTGAATGCTAGCAACGTCAGCTTTCAGTTTGACATTTTCGGCTTTTAAAGCCTGATTCTGCTCGACAAACGAATTGAGCTGCTCGACGTCACGGATCTTGGCAAGCGTTTGCTCGATCACGTCCGAGGGTGCGGTGGGATCGTTCTTTTTCTCTTGAGCGTGGCCGGACGTCGCGACCCAAAGTTGCATGACGAATAGCAGTGTCAAACTGAGAACCAGACGAGTTGAAGTTTTGATTTTCATAGTTGCCACTTTGATTTCTTCGATTCGCCAATCTTAGTTACCCGCCGCCAATAATGCGACGAAGAATGCGATGTAGACGTAGCCAACGATTCCGCCGACACCAATGGTCAGCGCCGGGGTGATGATCGCATTGAGTCGTCGGATCGCCGATTGAAGTTGGTCTTCATGAAAGTCCGCGACTTCTTCGAGTACGCCTTTGAGATCGCCCGACTGCTGACCAACAGCCACCATCCTTTTCAACATCGGCGAGAATGCGTTTCCTTCATCGATGGCATCCGCGAAATTACCGCCTTGGATGATGGTGGCGCGAGTGTTGTTAACTGTTTTGGCGGTAAAACGATTGTACAGAAGCTTCTCAACGGTTCCCAATCCGTCAATCAGCGTAATCCCGCTACCAAGCATGACACTTAAACTCCGCGCAAACGTCGAGGTCTCGTTGAGCTTGAACAGCTTGCCGATGATTGGAATTCGAAGTGCGACGCGGTCAAGCCACATCCTGCCTTCCTTGGATCGGTAGGCAACCAAAGCAAACACAAACAAACCACAAACTACAATCCCAACTACAGCGTAGTACTGCCTCAACCAAGTCGACGTGTTGACGAGGTTTTGTGTCATCTGCGGCATATTTTTTCCAAGGCTTTGAAGGTAGACCTCCAGGCGAGGAATCAAATACACGATCATGTAAATCGTCACGCCGATCGCAACCAGCACGACTAGCAACGGATAGATCAGTGCCGACGAAACTTCTTGGATGCCGCGCCTTCGATTTCGCATGGTTGTCACTGCCCGCTCGAGAACTGGCGGAAGTTCGCCCGTTCGCTCGCCGACTTTGACGAGTTGGACCACGAAATCGGGAAAGCACTTTTGTTTGCCCATCGCGATGGAAAGACTTTCGCCTGACTGAATTCGCTTGACGACGGTTTCCCAAATCTTACTAAGTGATTTTCGCGGAGCCTGTTCGACGAGTGATGTAAGCGCCGACAAAAGCGGCATTCCTCCTTTCACCATCATCGAAAGTTGCTGAAGACTCAGTTCGACATCGACCACGCGTGGCGGTAAATAGTTCGAAAGCCCAAGTCCAAGTTTCGGTTTCGATTGCTTGACGACCTGATCGACACCAATCACGATCAAGCCACGACTTCGAAGCTGCGACGCGGCTGCTGAGCGATTGGTTGCATCGACGACGCCAGAGCGTGCGCTGCCGTTGGCGTCTCTTGCTTTGTATTGAAACTCGGCCATCAAGTGTTAAACCGTTTACGTGTCTTAGAGCCTATCCCAAAACTTGTGAGCCGTTGGCGCTAGCCTCGGGCAGCCCAACGAGTGGCATGTTTTCCTTGCTATTCCGGCCCGAGGCTAGCGCCTTCGGCTCACTGTCAAATAAACACTTGGTTTTGGGATAGGTTCTTTGGCTTCCAGCCCGAGAGCCTATCTCATAACTATGGTGACAGTAAAAACCCCATAAGGAAGTGAGCCGTAGGCGCTAGTCTCGGACCTGAATCACCAACAAAACAAGCCATCAAGTTCCGCTGGCCCCAGCCTGGCGCTAACCTCTCACTGGTTATTGGACAATCTTCATGTCACCAAACTATCTCGAAAAGGGACTAATCACCGTCGCAACTTGTTCCATTGTCGTCACGCCTCGAATTAACTTGTCGACCGCATCGTCCAAAAGGCCAGGCGATTTACGTTCTTGCAACAGTTGTTGAATATAGGTTTCGTCAGGCCGGCTCGCTACGACGTTGGCGATTTCTCGGTCGAAAGTAATGAACTCGAAGAGACCGACGCGCCCCATGAACCCGGTGCCGGCACAATACTGACAGCCACCAGGTTCGTAGACTTTGGTTCCGGCCAACTCGGGACGCCCGAGCAAGTTCGCTTCTGCTTCTGGCATTGAATACTCGACTCGGCACTTCGCACAGAGCTTTCGAACCAGACGCTGCGCCGCGAACAAGCGAGAAACCGCGCCGATCAAGAAAGGTTTGATGCCCATGTCGGCCAATCGAGTGATCGCACCAACCGCCGAATTCGCGTGAAGCGTCGTAAACACAAGATGTCCGGTTAGCGCCGCGCGAATCGCCGTCTCGGCTGTTTCTTGATCGCGAATCTCTCCGATCATCATCACATCAGGGTCGTGGCGAAGTGAACTGCGAAGTGCCTTATGAAAGCTGACTTTGTCATTGGCATCGACTTCGATTTGAGAGATGCCCTCAATGACATATTCGACCGGGTCTTCGATCGTGATCACATTCAACGATTTTTGCTTGATGAGACTTCGAATCGCGGCGTAAAGCGTCGTGCTCTTTCCGCATCCCGTGGGTCCCGTCATCAAGATCAATCCATTGGGCCGATCAATCACGTTTTCGAAGCGGCCAAGATCGTCATTCGACATGCCCAATCGGTCAAGCGTCAGGTCTTGAGTTTGCGTGGCCAACAATCGCAATGTCATGCGCTCGCCATGTTTCGTCGGAATGGTTGCCGTTCGAATGTCAATTTCGCTGCTGTGTTCGGAACTCAGAGTGAATCGACCGTCTTGAGGAGCGCGTCGTTCAGCGATATCCATTCCCGACATGACCTTAAGTCTCGATAGCAATGGATGATGAATTCCGATTGGGAATTGACGGTACTCATCGAGCACGCCATCGACGCGCAACCGAATTCGAACCGTGTTGATGGCTGGCTCGATATGAATATCAGTCGCTTGGCGAATCAAAGCCGCGTGAAAAATCTCGTCGCCCAACGCAACAATGTTGTCCGAATCAGGATCGACTTGCGTGCCGGTAAATTGAATGCGAACCGGATCGCTTTGATTACCATTCCACCGCACCGTGTCTTGGAAGATTCGCTGAATTGCTTGGAAAAGCGAATCCGGATCTGCGGGAACGACTTGAACCGCTTCGTCAACATAACGCCGAACGGCTTGGATGCTTTGGTCATCCTTGGGGTCCTTACAAGCAACAAGCACGCTCCCGTCTTGCAACGTGAACGGAAGCACTTGCCGTCGAGTGGCGAGGTTGGCAGGAATGCGCAGCGCCCAAGCCGGATCAATTTTGACTTGATCCATATCCAGCAACTGCATTTCCGTCGAATCACTCATAAGGTTCCAAGTTTCATACTCATACTCATACTCTTGCTCCTACTCCTGCTCTGCCGTTCCCAAGTACGAATACCTACGCCCGACTTCGCCGCGAAATCTGCGCCAGCACCTCAGGATTCCGAGCAAGCGACCTCGCCGTTTTTTCCGAGATCAGCCGGCCACGCCAAAGTTTCGCCAAACTATCGTCAAGCGTCCACATTCCATCATCACCACTCGTTTGAATGATCGAAGCGATTTGGTTGAGGTTGCCATTGGCAATCAAATTAGAAATCGCTGCGTTGCCATGCATGACTTCGCTGGCCAAAACGCGAGTGGAAACCGGTTCCTCGATTGCGTTCGGATTGACTTGGCGTGGTAGCAAGTGTTGAACGATCACTGTTCGCAAGACTGTAGCAACCAATCGTTGGGCAAGGTTTTGTTCTTCTGAGGAAAAAGCCCCGACGAGGCGTTCCACAGCCGTTTTGCAATCGCCGGCATGAACCGAAGCAAACACAAGATGACCTGTTTCTGCGGCGGTGATGGCAGTGCGAATCGTCTCCAAATCTCGCAGCTCACCAACGAGAATCACATCAGGATCTTGCCGAACGGCATCCAACAGAGCTTGCCCGAACGTTTCAACATCGCGACCAATCTGACGTTGATTGACAAGTGATTGGTCAGAACGGTGGATAAACTCAACGGGATCTTCGATGGTGATGATGTGACTTGAACGAGTCTTGTTAATGCGGTCGATCATCGAAGCGATGGTGGTGCTTTTGCCTGAGCCAGTTGGACCTGCAACCAGCACCAGGCCGTCGGTCAGTTCGCACAGCCCATACAGCCGATCGCTGAGTCCCAGTTTCGCAAGTTCCGGAACTGAGTTTGCTAACAATCGGAATGAGAAACAAGTTTCACCAGCGCGACGAAACGCATTGAAGCGAAAACGATGTTCTTCATTAAGCGAATAAGCTCCGTCGACCGAACCACGAATCTGCATCTGGCTTATTTGAGCCTCGGTCAGGATTTTTTCGACAAAAGCGTTCGCCTGTTCAGATGTGAATCGGTTCTCACCAAGCTCAGTGAAATCTTCTCGTTGGAGTTGTCCGTCGACCCGGAAATGAATTGGCTCGTCGACTGATGCGTGAACATCAGACGCCCCGATCTCGACGGCGTGAGACAGGATTCGCTCCAGCAGCCTGTTTTCGTTGTTTTGAGACATTGGTTGGATCTTGCTGAAGTTGATTTATTGAGTGTGTGTTTGGAATTGTTTTGGGATAGATGCGGGCGCTGTTCGGCCTGCCGTAGTTATTGAGTAAATTCCACGCTCGTTGTAGTTCTGCTTGCAACTAGTTCCGCTTACAACTCGGAGAGTTGAGCGACAATGTCGCTCGATTCTCCGAATCGTAGGCGAGCTCAATTCGCGAACACGATCGTCCAAGTCTTTTGCATGCTTCCTTCAGTTTCAGGTTGCATCGTAATTGAAACGGGAATGATGCTCTTCGCCAGCGTGTCGACGTCGGTCAAAAATTCGAGCACATCAAAGTAGGCACCTTTGACTTGGACGGGCCAGAATTCGACAGGATCTTGAATGGCTTGTTCGTTCATCATTTGAAATAGATCTTGAAGGTAAGACGAAACCACAACACTTTCATCGCCACCTTGGGAGACGATGGAAAGATTGTAGTCTCTCATCAGTTCCGTAATCTTCTCAAGGGTTTCCAAACGAGATTTTCTACTTCGCCAGCCCTGACTCAGTTCGCGGATTTGCTCTTTCGAAGTTGAGACGCGAGTACGGATTCGCTCGAGGCTTTCCTTTTCATTGGTAAGGTTTTGCCTTGAAATTTCAGCAACATCAGCGGAAACGGATGACTGTTTGGTGATCATGTATTCAGCCTCGATTTTCGCTCGTTGGTTGCGCAACGGGACGGCAAACAAGACCGAGTAGATCGCGAGGATCAACGCAGCCGGAAACAGCATCAGCAGAAACTGTTCGCGTTTCGAATCGTCTTTGAAAATTTTGGCGTTCACTGAAGTCTTATGGTTTGCTTTTTAAGGTTGTGTTCGTCTTTTTTCGCGACTGAATCGCCGACTCAAATGGTCCCGTGTCAGTAAGTTGAATCTCATAATCCCAAGGGCCGCCTGTCGTCAATTTTTTTTGTCCTTGTTGTCGGGCCGGGTTGACGACCCAGCCGAGAGGAACAGCTTTTTCTCGCAAGCGTTTAGCCAAAGCCTGAGCAGACTCGCCCTTAAGTGTG
>CAYMFZ010000116.1:0-5056 GCA_964389585.1 uncultured Pirellulaceae bacterium
GAACTGCCTTGATCATGAGCAGGCCCAAAGCGATCTATCCCGAGCACCCGCAAGCCTCTTTTCGCAGACTCACGTAAAGCCGCGCTTCCGACTCCTCCAAACCCGACCACAATACAGTCGTAAACGGTCGATTGATCAGGCACTTTCGTTTCCTTGTCGTTGCTTTCGAACCCTAATAATTCGTCGCAGCTCCTAGCTCGCTGGCGACGACTCAAGCAAAATTACTTAGCTAAATCAATGCAGACTAACTCTTTGTCGTTTCGAACAAAGACACACTTGTCCGCGAATGCGGGGTGTGACCAAACGACGCCTCCCTGACGATTCGGCCGACGCATTTGATTCGGATCTAGGACATGTGCGCGGCTGGTGATTGTCAGCTTCTCAGGAGTAAGTTGACCGATCATCAGCTCGCCCTGCTCATTTAACATCCAAACATTTTCTCCGTTTGGCACAAAATGAATCGTCCCCCAGCGGTTCTTTTTCACTGCGGTAAGATCTTCCCAGACTCTAGAGCCGTCACTGGCTTTGAGGCACCGCAACTCTCCGTGACTATCGACTCCGTAAATGTGGTCACCCTTCATAATTGGCGTGCTGATGATCGAATGAATCGCTTTCGTCGCTCGTTCATTCGGCCCAACTTCATGCCACAATTGTTTGACTGACATTTCCGTTTCAGATAATTCCAACATCATCGATCCGTCGTAAAACGAAGTCAGGAAAATTCGATTTCCTTGGATGACGGGAGTAGCCACGCCGATTGGCATTTGATTTGGCTTGAATGGATGATGCCAATAGGTCTTTCCTGTTTCGGGATTCAGCCCCGCCACGCCATCGCCCGTCCAACAAACCAAAACGTCTTTCCCGTTTTGCTTGACCAAGACAGGCGAGGAGTATTGGCCACGGTCATCCAAAGCCCTCCAGACTTCCTCACCCGTCAGTTTGTTGAATGCAACCACGCAAGCGTCTTTGGCTCCGATCTGAACAATCAGCAAGTCACCAACGACAATCGGACTGGCCGCAATGCCCCAAATCGGCATTCGTTTGCCCGATTTGATTTCAAACGTCGCGTTTAGATCATTTTGCCAAACCTCAGTTCCGTCTTCTGCGTTCAAGCAATACAAGCGTCCCATCGCACCGAGCGAATAAGTCATTTCATCGTCGATGGTTACCGCCGCACGAGGACCAGCCGTATAAGAAATTAGATATTTAGAATGGTACGTATGTTCCCAAATCGGATTCCCCGTTTTGGCGTCGAAGCATCGAACAGACTCGTCTTGCTTCTCTTCATCAAAGTCCATCAAAAAGACTTTGCCGTCCGCGACCGTCGGGCTCGAGTACCCAGTCCCAATCGGCTGACGCCAAAGCGGCTTGAGATCCTCTTGAGTAAACTGCGAGATCACGCCGGACTCAGACCAAATTCCAGCGCGGTCTTTGCCACGCCACTGAGACCAGTCGTCTCCCAACGCGCTGGATGCAAAATACGTTGAACTCACGCCAACCAACAAAACGACCGCGTTCCGGATTTGGAACATTGATCCACCCATTGCAAAATTCGAAGTAACGCAAGAGTTGACTTTGCCAACTCACTTAGCGATCGAATTCTACACGATTCGAGGTCTCCGTGCCCGAGGATGAAGACCATTATCAATCTCAGCAGTTCGAGACTCGCAGGCAGACTTCGCAAACCTAATAGTTAGGCGTTGGCGGTCGATAGTCATCAGGATTGATTGTCTTGAACCAATCAATCGTTTTCTGCAAACCCTCACGCAAAGGAACTTTTGGTTCCCACTCAAGATGCTTTTTTGCGAGCGTGATATCTGGCTGACGACGAGTTGGGTCGTCTGGCGGCAATGGTTCGTAGATCAATTTGTTGTTATTGCCGACCAATTCAATTGTTAACTCGGCAAGTTGTTTGATTGTATACTCGCCCGGATTCCCCAAATTGATTGGCCCGATCACGTCGTTAGGAGCAGCCATGAGTCGAATAAACCCTTCGACTAAGTCATCTCGATAACAGAAAGACCGAGTCTGTGAGCCATCACCAAAAATCGTAATGTCTTCGCCAGAAAGCGCTTGGCGAATAAAGTTACTTACCACGCGGCCGTCGAACGGATGCATTCGAGGCCCGTATGTATTGAAAATTCGTGCCACGCGAATGTTTGTTTTATTCATTCGGTGATAATCGAAAAACAAAGTCTCAGCCGCTCGTTTGCCTTCGTCGTAGCAGGCTCGCAATCCAATCGGATTCACGCAGCCTCGATAAGATTCAGGTTGGGGATGGACTTCTGGGTCACCATAAACTTCAGATGTTGAGGCCTGAAAGATTTTCGCGTTACAACGCTTCGCCATGCCCAACATGTTGATCGAACCCAAGATCGAGATCTTCATGGTCTTGATTGGGTTGTATTGATAATGTCCGGGAGCAGCAGGACACGCCAGATTATAAATCTCGTCAACTTCTAGCAGAATCGGATCGATAATATCGTGGCGAATTAGTTCGAAATTTGGTCGTCCCAACAAATGGGAAACATTCGATTTCTGGCTGGTAAAAAAGTTATCCAGGCAAATCACGTCGTGCCCGGCTTCTACCAAGCGCTCACAAAGATGGGAGCCCAAAAAGCCAGCTCCACCACTTACTAGTATTCTTTTAATCATGTGAAAAAGCTTAAGAATCTACTCAGTTTAGTCAATGGAGATCGGTCACCAAACGACCCATCTTAGTTGGCATCGGTCGATTCCAATTTCAAAACCATTTCTTTTCGGCTGTTTACGTCAAACAAATTTTCAAAGACAATCTGCGGGAATTCCACAAAGCGGTCAATCTCTTTGAAACGCCTAGAGTAATGAGCAACGAAACTCCCATCAAGCTACCGATCATTGGCTGGCGGGAATGGGTCAAGCTTCCTGATTTTGACGTTCCTCGGATCAAAGCGAAAGTCGATACGGGAGCTCGCTCTTCCTCACTTCACGCATCGGACATTGAAGAATTCGAGCGTAAAGGTCAGATTTTCGTTCGGTTTAAGATTCACCCCTATCACAACAAACCTGACAAGTTCGTCCAAGCCGAGTCCAAGGTGATCGACTTTCGAAAAGTTAAGAGTTCCTCAGGAGACACGACCAATCGACCAGTAATTTCAACAACGGTGGTGATGCTTGGCCAAGCTTGGCCGGTTGAACTGACGCTGGCCAACCGTGGCCAAATGGGATTCAGAATGCTGCTGGGACGAGAGGCTTTTAGAGGCAAGTTTCTGGTCGACTCAGGCGCATCGTACTACGGCGGCAAACCAAAGCGAAAACGCAAACGCAAAAAGGAAAGCGAATGAAACTCGGCATCCTGTCAACGAGTCCTAAATGCTACAGCACATCGAGGCTAAAAGAGGCAGCGATCAAACGAGGGCATCAGTGTAAAGTTCTCAATACGCTGAAGTTTTCGATCGATGTTGCGGAAGGAACACCGGCATTATTCTTTCGTCAAAAACAACTTTCAGAATACGACGCGATCCTCCCACGAATTGGTGCGTCGATCACCTATTTCGGAACCGCTGTCCTGCGTCAGTTCGAGCAGATGGATGTTTTCGTGGCAAACTCGGCCGCCGGGGTTGCGAACTCGCGAGACAAACTTCGCAGTCTCCAGATCCTCAGCCGGCACGCAATCGGGATGCCCGAATCCACGTTTGTTCGTGACAAGAAAGACGTTCTGCCTGCGATCGAACGAGTTGGCGGAGCGCCCGTTATCATCAAACTGTTGGAGGGAACACAGGGCATCGGTGTTTTGCTGGCCGAAACAGTGAAGTCCGCTGAAGGCATCGTTGAAATGCTTCAAAGCCAGAAACAAAACGTCTTGATTCAAAAGTTCGTGGCCGAAAGCAAAGGACGTGATATCCGCGCGTTCGTCGTTGGTGACCAAGTCATCGGTGCGATGCGGCGTGTGGCTCAAGGTCAAGAATTCCGCAGCAATGTTCATCGCGGTGGAAAAACCGAAAGAGTTATCCTCGATGAAAAATATTGCGAGACCGCAGTCCGTGCCGCCCAAATCATGGGATTACGAGTGGCCGGTGTCGACATGCTTGAAGGCAACGATGGTCCGCAGGTGATGGAAATCAATTCCTCGCCAGGACTAGAAGGCATCGAAGGCTGCCTTCAGCTCGATATCGCGGGAGCAATCGTCGATTACATTGCCGCCCAAGTCGATTTCCCTGAGATTGATTTGAGGCAACGCTTGACGGTTAGCCGCGGCTATGGTGTGACTGAAATTCACATTCCCGAAGGCTCAGAATTTGTTGGCCAAGAGATTAACGCCTCGGGTTTTCAAGATCGTGACATTAACGCGCTTACGTTGTACCGTGCCGGCAAGGTGATTCCTAATCCGCGTCCTGACCGATTGCTTGAACCGGGTGACCGACTGCTGTGCTTTGGAAAACTCGAATCAATGCGCGGACTGGTTCCGAAAAAGACACGGACCAAGCGCCGCCCCAAGGTCAAGAAACTTCCGAATGACGCCTCGACTTCAACAAGCGAATCAAACTCGGGTGACGGCGCTTAACCCAATCGAAAAATGGCTTAAGCAATTCGCGCGCGTGCAGCGGAAATTTCAGAATCAAATTTTGCTTCCAATGATTCGTTGACGCCACGGCATCCGCTAATCACTTTTTGGGCCCAATCGAGATATTCATTTTTTCGATCTTGAGCCCAACCGACTGGTGACGCAGCGGTGATGTCGCGAACGTTGCAAATTTTATCAGCCAGTTTTATCATCTTGGCATTTGCAGACTTCTTGGGAGTGTTCTCAATTTGAAGCCGCTTTCGATCGACTTTTTGCAAAGACTTGTCGTCCGTAACCTCCAACACCAATGCCAAAACGTCTGGCCCAAAGGCTGATTCAATTTCAGCGGGAGATGTGTTGGTGTCTTCGATTGTGTCGTGCAGCAAAGCCGCAAGCACAACTTCTTCATCAACGCCTTCGGACGCGAGAAAGTCCGCGACCTGCAGTGGATGGTTGATATAGGGCGACTGCTCAGCATCTTTACGCCGTTGATCTCGATGTTTCATTGCCGCA
>CAYMFZ010000116.1:5066-11783 GCA_964389585.1 uncultured Pirellulaceae bacterium
TTGCCGCAAACAGGGCGGCGGCTGTGATTCGTTTGATAAGGAACTCCTTTAAATTCATTCGTTAGTCAGGGCGTGGTTTAGACACCATTGAAACAAATCGGTTCGCATCTCACAATCGACTTTGGTTGCCCTTTCACTGACGGGTTCAACGTTCAATCTGAATTTGCCGACAATGGACATTCACAACAACGACCTTCTTTCAACCCTTGGGCCAAATGTCAACTTCAGTGAAGTGGTTCGGCTTCGCCAGCAAGCCGAAGAAACACTTGATCAAAATTCGTTTCGACCAATGGCCAACGCCATTGCACGTCTTCCGAAACCCAAACATCTAAACTCGAAAGTCGTCGACGTTCTCGATCAAGCCAAAGTAACCATCGGAACCCGTGAAGACTTATCAGATGATCAACATCTTGCGCTTGCAAACGCGATCCAGGCACTTCGGCCTTGGCGAAAGGGGCCCTTTGAAATCTTTGGCCATCAAATTGACGCCGAGTGGCAAGCCAATTTGAAATGGGATCGTATCGCCCCCGCGCTCGGCAATCTTCATGGACGCAAAATCCTCGATGTTGGTTGTGACAATGGCTACTATATGCTTCGTGCGGCAGCTCATCGGCCGAAAGTCGTCATTGGGTTCGACCCTTCGATCCATTGCGCGATGAAATTTGAGTTGATGCAACGGTTTTTGCAGAATAAGCAAGTTCAATTTGAACGACTTGGCCACGAACACTTGTATGTCTTTGACCGCACATTCGACATCGCCATTTGTATGGGAATTTTGTATCACCATCCTGGTCCAGTCGAAGTCCTTAGACGGGTCAAAGAAACAATCCGCGTTGGCGGACACGCGGTAATTGAATCCCAAACGATTCCTGGTGAAGGTTCGCACGCGCTTGTTCCGTCTGACCGATACGCAAAAGCCCGCAACGTATATTTCGTTCCGACCAAGGATTGCTTGGTAAATTGGATTCGCAAATCGGGCTTCAAGAACGTCGAAATCGTGTCGCATGAAAAGCTCTCGGTCGCGGAACAACGATCAACCGAACTGATGACTAAAGAAAGCCTTTCCGACTTTCTAGATCCAAATAACCACAATCTAACAATTGAAGGCCATCCCGCTCCTTACCGCACTGTCGTCCGAGCCGAGCGTCAATTTCTATAATCTCAATAAAGTTCGGTCCAAACACAGATTGAGTGTGAGATAAAGGTAGAAGCACCCAAAATGCAGAGCATACGAACTCCTATTTGATTGAGCTAATCCATGATTCCTTCCGACCGACAACTAATCGCAAGGTTCTTACAGCATCGTGAACAATTTGCTTTGGACCAACTGATTTGCCGTCATTCGGAGATGGTCATGAAAGTCTGCCGAAAGATGCTAGAGCAAAGTCATGATGCGGATGACGCGTTTCAAGCAACCTTTTTGGTTTTCGCAAGAAAGATTCGCACGGTTCAAGATCGCAGTTCTGTCGCCGGTTGGCTTTACGAAGTTGCGATCAGAAACTGCCTTCAAATAAGACAACGTCGACATCGCAAACGCGAGACTGAGATAGATCAAGACTGCCCGTTGAACCAATCGCTTGACGGAAATGAACCATGGCAAATTCTGTCGCAATCTCAAGAAACAGAAATCCTCTTTAGAGAAATCGAGCGGCTACCTGCAAAGTATCGCGAAGTCATCGTTCTCAGATGCATCGATGAGCATTCACGACGAGACACGGCCAACATGCTCAATCGCACTGAGTTCGCCGTGAAAGGATTGCTTGCCCGTGGACGCAGTCTGCTGAAACATCGATTGGTAAAAAGAGGCATCACCAGTTCCATCGTCATTGCTGCAATGAAACCGGGACATTGCTTTGGCTCCGCCGCAACGGTTTCATCCAAAATTCTAGATTCAACAATAAAAGCTTGCCTGCGTCCGTCACTTGGCTCGAAAGCCTCCGCTTCGATGGATTTAACGGCTTCGCAATCGCTCGATTCAGCAACAACTGCTCCGACGAAATTGGCATACGTCGTGGCGGCTGCCAGCACTCGCCAATTGACCATTGCAGCTCTGTCGCGCGTTGGCTCACTAGCTGCAGCCTTGCTCGTTTTAATTGCAGTTCCACTAGGAGTCGTCGCTCAACAAAGCCTCCTTATGGATGGCCAAGTCTTCGAAAGCCAATTCTCAAACTCGACCGATCAAAACGTTGAAGTCTTGGCCATCGTCAGCGATGACGAACAATCAGCTTTGAAAGTTTGGAACCTCGCCAACGCCAATCCAACCGAAAAACACTTTGGTAAACTTGCAAATCAATACTCCGTTGATCCTGTCTCGAAATTCAATTTTGGAGAAGTGACGCCAATCATTCAGGGAGCCAGTCATCCGAATCTTGAGGAAGAGGCGCTACGGCTGGGTGACGGTGAAATCTCAAACGTAGTTCAAGTTGGAGAAAAATGGGTAACGATGTTTCGGCGCGGTCGCTCCAAGACTCAGGATACTTCGACACCGATTTCCAATTTCGCCAATTCCAACACTCAACCTATCAACTCGCAAACTCAACAAGATGATTCAGCAACGGACGAACAGCTTGAACGGATTAAGAAAAAGCTGGAGAGTCTCAACAGCGAATTTGACTCGTTGGTTGAACGAGTTGGATCCGGACACCCATCAGCGATCGAGCTTAAAAAGCAAATCGAAGCTTGGAATCATTTCATAAACGAATCAGAAACTCATATCGAAGCTCGACAGCCTAACCAAACACCTCGTCAGCGAACCGCAGACGAAGAGCGGCAGCTAGAAGCGGTATCAAAGATTAAACCGAAATTTGTTGATGCAGAATATTCTTCAGCCGAAATAGATTCCTTGATGCGGCTTCGAACGTTTAGCAAGGCCGGGAAACATGGTTTTGAAATCTTTCGCCAGTCAGAATCAAATCAACGAACGGTGCTCCGAGTTTTTCTTGATTCCAATGCTGACAGGAAACTCGACCAATGGATCTACTTCAAAGACGGAATAGAAACCTATCGCGATGTCGACTCTGATTTTGATGGAAAAACAGACTACTGTATTGTCACAAAAGACGGAGAGTCTCGACGTGGCATATCGAATGATGTCGAAGCAATGCCAAAGACACTTGCGCTTGTCAGTCAGCTTCGGCAAGAACTAGAAGAACAAGTGAAGAAATATGCTATGGAACATGAGGGGAATAAAAAGCTTCTGGCGAAAGGCTACCTCACCCAAAAAGCACTCGACGAATCCAAACTCAAACTTGACTCGACTAAAGAGAGTCTTAAAAACGTATCGAGCGTACTGGCTCAAACCCAGAAAAACGCTTTTTCCGGCTGGGAATCGGTTGATTCGCCGCCTGAATACCATCCTACAAATCCCAAAGGCTTTTTTGACTATGACAATCAATTCCAACAAAGGCTGAGATGATCCTTCTTATGTAACGGTTCGCCCCCTAACCCATCAGCCGACTCAACGGTTGCCAATGGCATTCCAGCGCTTCAATTGCCAATGGAAGTTCTAGGCGAAACCTTCTTCATAATTCTTATTGCACTATGCTCTCAGTGTTGTGACTTGGTACTATCAATGGTTGGAAATTTTCCAATTCAATGATTGAAAGAACGATTAGAAAGAATCACTTTCGAATCGAATCGTACCACTAGATTGACGAAGGCGCACC
This sequence comes from uncultured Pirellulaceae bacterium, assembly GCA_964389585.1. Taxonomy (GTDB): domain Bacteria; phylum Planctomycetota; class Planctomycetia; order Pirellulales; family Pirellulaceae; genus Mariniblastus. The sequence goes on from CAYMFZ010000116.1 coordinate 8,732, forward strand.
TCTGAAAACGCTTGAACGAAGATTGGGACTTGGGGCTGTCGTAGCCATTAGTATCAGTGCGATGCTTGGTAGCGGAATTTTCGTATTGCCTGGCTTGGCAGCCTACAAAACAGGGCCAATGGTTTGGCTGGCCTATCTTGTTGCTGGATTGACCGTGTTGCCTGCGGCACTTTCCAAATCTGAGCTTGCCACGGCGATGCCAACGTCGGGCGGAACGTACGTTTATCTAGAGCGAACGTTTGGCCCTCTTGCTGGAACCATTTCAGGAATCGGCCTTTGGCTGTCTTTGCTTTTAAAGAGCGCCTTTGCTTTGGTTGGTTTTGGTGCCTACCTTTCGGTGCTTATCAACTTGCCAATCGAACCGGTTGCTTTGACGCTGTTGGTAGCAATCACCGTCCTCAATGTTCTTGGCGTCAGCGTAATTAGTAAGCTTCAGAAATTTATTCTCGCAGGAGTGCTGTTCGCGTTATTGGTGCTGTCGTTATTTGGCTTGACCACAATGGACTTGGAATATGTAAAGTCTGGATTCTCGCATGGCGCTCATGGCTTCCTGGCCGCAACTGCTTTTGTTTACGTTTCGTACGCGGGTGTGACTAAGGTTGCCGCGATCGCTGAAGAAGTCAAAAACCCTGATCGCAACTTGCCACTAGGAATTATGATTTCTTGGTTTACGGTTATGTGCATCTACGTGTTTGTCGTGTTCGTCTTGGTCACGAACGTGCCAATGGATGACTTGACTCATTTTGAAGACACAGGCAAGCCAGACCTGCACCCGATTTATAGCTTGGCGTGTATCGTCGGTGGAAAAACAGCCGGAACCGTCGCCGCAATTTTTGCGGTCGTCACAATGGTTTCGATGGCGGTTGCGGGTTTGCTCGCTGCGTCTCGTTTTCCGTTTGCGATGAGCCGAGACAGCTTGCTGCCTTCGCAATTTCAAAAAATCAATCCGAACTTCAAGCCTCCTGTCGCAAGTATCCTTTTAACTTCGTTGGTGATGGGAGTGAGCATCCTGTTCTTGCCAGTGGAGCAAATCGCAAAACTTGCCAGTGCTTTTATGATTCTGGCTTTCATGTTTGTATGCGGCACGGTGATCGTGCTGCGTGAGATTGCCAGCCAATGGTACCAACCCCGTTTTCGTTCGCCGTTCTATCCGTTTGTTCAGATCTTAGGCATCATCAGCGGAATCGTCTTGCTGTCTGCGATGGGCCTTACGTCTTTGTTCGCCATCGGTTGCATTATTTTCGTCGGAGCGATCTCCTATTTTGGCTATGGAAAGCACCAAACCTCGCGAAAAGGCGTTGTTTCTCAGATGGGAAAACGACGTGATCTCCTGAATGAATCTGAGGTGCTCCATACACTTGATGAAGAATTGCCCAAAGAAGCAGCCGTCGTCGTTCCCTTATTTGGATCTGAGCGGTCACCTGAAACACTTGTCGAAATGGGCGCGTCGCTGGCCCACGGTCGAAAATTAGAAGTTCTTCACCTGACGGCAGTTCCTGAGCAGATCTATCTTGCAGACGCACTGGAAGAAGATCAGCAAACTGTTGCGCTCAGTCGTCGAATCCACGCGATGGCAGAAGCAGAGGGCGTTGAACTTGAGTACGACAAAACAGCCAGTCGCGATGTGGTTGACACGATTCACAAAGTCGCCGGCAGACTTCATTGCGAATGGGTCGTCATGGAAGCTGCGGGCAGACGGCGTTTTGGAATGTCGTTTCAAAATCCGCTTGGCTGGCTACAGGACCATTTGGCATGCAACCTTGCGGTCTTCAAAGACGCTGGCGTGCGACACATCCGTCAGATTCTCGTTTTTGCAGAACCCGGGCCACACGATTCGTTGGTGGTCACGACTGCAGATCATCTTGCTCAACTTTACAACGGCGAGTTGAATTTCGTTCGGTTTGTTGGCAACTCAGGTAGCAACAAACCAAAAGCTAAACAGTCACAGTCCACAACGGAATACATCGACGAATTAAAAGCACTTTGTGTGAGCCCAACCAAGACAGTTGATGTTCAAGGCAAAGACGAACTTGATGCGATTGGCAAAGTCACGGGTGCCTATGACTTAATGATTATGGGAGCCGCCCCAACAAGAAGCTTCGCTGCTCACTTGCTGGGCACGAAGAAAGATGACTTAACAAGACGGGCTGGTTGCTCGGTTCTGTGGCTCAAAACGGCGTTTCAACAAACCCACGAACCGTTCGAAGCCAAGCATCTTCCAGAGGACAAAGAATTTGCACTGCTTGATTTTATCGATCCAAGATTTATTCAGTTGCAAATTAAGAACACGAAAAAAGAAACGTTATTCCGACAAGCAACTGACCTTCTGTCGGATAGATATCCTGCGATCAGTCCAATCGTGATCAACTCCGCGTTGTGGGAGCGCGAGCAACTTCAAAACACTTATGTTGGCAATGGAGTCTCAATCCCTCACGCGACGCTCACTCAAGCCAGCGCTGACGATACGGCAGTGGCGATCCTAACAACGGCTGAACCCATTGAATTTGGGGCGGCTAACAAGGAAAAGTCTGACATCTTTTTCTTTACCACCGGATCACCAAATGGCCGACAAGTCCACCTAAAAATGCTGGCCGCGCTTTCAAGACTTTGTATTAACAAAGACTTTTTGAAAAGTGTCCGGTCAGCTCAGACCAGCGAAGAGCTGATCCAGTCTATTCGCGAAAGCCTAGCTGAAACCGAAAGCTAGTCTCATGGTTTTGACGGTGAGTCGCTCAAGCCAAAGTTTCCGAAGTCCGGAATTAAGCCGAAAAGAGAATGAGAAGCGTGTCGCTCTCGTTGTGGCTTGCCGAATCGCGTATTTTGTAAATACTTTCAATTCACACGTTCAATTCGAATCACGGAGAAAATCCTTGTGACCAAAAAAGTACTTGATGTTGGTCAATGCAATCTCGACCATGGCAACATTTCAAATCTGCTTAAACGTGAGTTCGACGCGGAGGTCCAGCGCGCACATTCGTTTGACGAGGCAACCAAAATGGCTTCCGACACGCCCTATGATTTGATCCTGATCAACAGAATCCTAGACGCGGAT
>CAYMFZ010000117.1:0-1456 GCA_964389585.1 uncultured Pirellulaceae bacterium
TTTTGCGGGTAAAACCGGAATGGAGGCTGTGCAAACGTAGCCCGAGATAAGCGATGAGTGGGCAAACAAGAAAGTTGATTTGGGGTATATCCATGAAGACGGCGGGCTGTAGGGGTTGTTACGATGCATCGAAATGTACCGCGTTTCAAAAAAGCATCATCTCGATTCTTCCCGAATTTGAATGGTCGATTTTGGGTGGATTTGCCCCTTCAAGATGTCGATTCGTTTGCGGGACAGTCGCAAACTTCACGCGCCTCCACTTGAGTAGGCGGCGCCGAATCGGTTAGGTTGTCGGAGCTTTATTGAACTCACTACAGGCCCAAAAATGCTCGACTTGTTTGACAAAATCCAAGAGTCCGTTAAGTACATTCAGACTCAATGGTCAGAAAAACCTCACGCCGGAATCATCCTTGGAACGGGACTTGGACCGCTTGTCGAAAAGATTGATGTCGCGGCGTCGATTGACTACGCCGACATTCCGAACTTTCCAAAATCAACCGCGCTTTCGCATAAAGGGCGACTGGTTTGCGGAACGCTCAATGGGCTTCCCGTGGTCGCAATGGAAGGCCGGATTCACATGTACGAAGGCTATCCACTGAAAGAAATCACGCTGCCCATTCGCGTGATGAATGCCATGGGAGCCAATCTACTTGTTTGCTCCAATGCTGTAGGCGGGCTTAACCCGTACTATCAAAAGGGCGACATCATGTTGATCGAGGACCAAATCAATTTGATGGGTGACAATCCACTAATCGGAATCAACGACGACCGACTGGGACCAAGATTCCCTGACATGAGTGAGCCCTATTCGTTTGAGCTGATCAATCGGGCGTTGCGAATCGCGCGGGCGGAAGACATTGTGGCTCACAAAGGCGTTCTCGTTGCGGTCGCTGGACCGAACATCGAGACCCGAGCGGAATACGGATTCCTCCGAACCGACATGTGCTTGGCGGATGCCTTGGAAGTTGCAGACGCAAATGAAATCGTCAAAGTCGCCAATGAAGCCGAGCCGAAACTGACCAAGTTGGTCATGGGTGTCTTGGCGGAAGAAAAGTAGCCGCATTCGTCAAAGCCGGTTAATTAGAAAGCCAATTGAAAATCGGAAGCCAGTCATGAGCCAGACATTCAAACTCAACTTACTTGTCTTAGTGTGCTGTTTGTGCGGCCTCGTTGGTTGTTCGAAAGAAGAAACTGCTTCAAAAAAGCAACCTAGTGACTCAGCGGTTACAAGTTCGAATTCCAATACGGCGAAACCTGTTCAGGAGACAACTGATTCGAAAGCAAAGTCACCAGTGCAGAAGGCTGTCGATCTTCCTGTCGTCAATAACGAAAGTTTTCACGAAGCGTTAGTCGAGTCTGCAGAAGCCTACATTCGCTTTCCAATGGTGAATTCCGTCGCCGAAGTCGCTCCCACTTTTTGCGCGGCCCCATCAGAACCCGAGGCTCGGCCTAAAAT
>CAYMFZ010000117.1:1466-11754 GCA_964389585.1 uncultured Pirellulaceae bacterium
TCAGCCAAAGTGACGATGATGACTCACACGGCAAGAAGCTTTATTACCTATTCGCCAAAGACATCACGCATTATCTGGCTCCCGACGACAAAGACGCTCCTGTGGGTCAAGTTCTCGTTAAAGAATCCTGGACTTCTAAAGAGTCCAACCCTGACGCGCGAAACCTGCGAAATCATGCTTCTGGAAATCGAATCAACCCTCGGGTCGACGTAGGTGGCAAGGTCTTGGAAATCGGAAAACGAAAAGACTTGTTTGTGATGATGAAGCTCGACCCCAAAACGGCTGACACGGATCAGGGGTGGGTTTATGGCGTGGTCAACGCAGACACGAAAGCCGTTTCGGCTGCCGGGAAAGTTGCTTCGTGCATGGCCTGTCATGAATCTGCAGAGCACGACCGATTGTTCGGTACGGATTTGGCGGTCGTGAATGAGTGAGCCATTCGAAAATCGAATTCTCGCAGCCACTAATTTTGTTCGTGAGCGGTGGAGTGCTTCGCCTCGGTTTGGAGTTATCCTTGGCACCGGCGCGGGGCAACTTGCCGAAGAAATCGATGCTGAGTTAACCATCCCCTACGGTGAGATTCCACATTTCCCTCACAGCACGGCGATGGGCCACAAGGGGCAACTCGTTTGTGGAAAACTTGCGGACGCTGACATTGTTGCAATGGAAGGTCGATTCCACCTTTATGAAGGCTATCCCGTCGATCAAGCAACGCTCGCCGTTCACGTGATGCACCAGTTGGGCGTCGAAGTTCTGTTTGTCAGCAACGCATCCGGCGGAATCAATCCAAAGTTCGCCAGTGGCGAAATCATGCTAATCGAAAGTCACATTGATTTTATGTATCGCTCCACCGTGAATATGACGGCGACTGTTTCGAAAGACCGCCCTACCCTGCTCAGCGATGCCTATGATCGCGAGCTGATCGAACAAGCTCGAGCCTGTGCACGCGAAAATGAATTTAGTATTCAACAAGGCGTTTACGCTGCGATGCTCGGCCCGAATTATGAAACACGAGCCGAATACCGCTTTCTCAAACGCATTGGCGGCGACGTGGCGGGCATGTCGACGGTTCCCGAGGTCACCGTGGCCGGACGCTATGGAATGCGAGTGCTGGGAATGTCAATCGTTTCGAACATCGCCAAACCTGATGTGCTTGAAGAGACCTCGGGCCAAGAAGTAATCGATGCTGCGGCGATGGCCGCGCCGAATCTGAAGCAGATTGTGGTCAATGCGATTGGGTTGAATTAGCAGTAACTCCGCGAGCCATTCTGAGCTTGAACGCCGATAGGCATGTCTTGAATGCCGGCAGGCATGGCAGGTGATAGCCACGGATGCAAATCCGTGGTGTGCTGATTAACTACAAACCGAGTCCCGGCGGGACGGCAGGTGTCTTGGCCAAGATTAAGGAAACTTGCAACGCTCCGCTTGGTCGAAACTAATTGCTCAGATTGAGTAAGATTAAGATGAAGATTATGAGTAAGAATAGATCAGTCTAAAAATTCAATGTTGGCCCGATTATTGTTTGTTTGCTGAGTTGCTAGCAACGGCTGATCAATCTAGGTCATAAAACTTTGAACTGATAAGCTTCTACCCACGTACCGCACGCTTGGTACGGATAAAGGCTTGAATCAAGGAAGATGAAATGCTTATCGGATGGATAAAATCGGGATCGCTGTTGGTTTGTCTTGGCGTTTTTGCAATCGCCAGCAATTTTTCACTTGCTCAAAATCAAAACAACGGCCAAGCTCGATCTGCACAAAACCAGCAGCAGCAAAACCGGCAATACAGCACGCCCAATCTCACGCCTGAGCAACAAGCCGCTCAAAAACAGGCCGCGCAACAAGCCTTCAATGAGCAAGAGCGACTTCGGCAGCAGCGTGTCAAACAATTGGCCAATCCACAACAACCAATCAAAGTCGTTCAACCTGCTGGTTTTCCGTTAGACGAAGCAACGGCACACTACGTCGACCAATTGCTTGACTTCTGGGAAACGAACAGCAAGAAAGTCACGAAGTACAAATGTGGTTTTCGACGCTACGAATATGATCGTGGCATCGTCGCCTGGAAAGATCCTCAGACAAATCGCTTGGCCGCCCACAGCGTGGTGGAGGGACGAATTCGTTTCGCCGCTCCTGACCGAGCTCGTTATGAAACAACTCGGGTGATGAAATTCATCAAGCCTCCTGAAGCACCAGGAGGACAGGCTGAATTCAGGGAAGCAGAAAACAAGGAAGAGCGTGAAGCCGCTAAGGAACTTTGGATCTGCGACGGAACGACTTTGTTTGATTTCGATTTCGGTCAAAAACGTTTGATGGAGACCCAAATCCCAAAAGACATGCAGGGCAACGTCACGGATAGCCCATTGCCATTTATTTTCGGAGCCGAGAAGAAGGCCATCCTCGATCGTTATTGGGTTCGCTCCGTTGTTCCAACTCAAGGCGTCGAAAACGAGTACTGGTTGGAGCTATACCCAAAACGGGCTTCTGACGCCAGAAACTATTCCAAAATCGAAGTGATCATTGCCAAGGAAGATTTTCTCCCCAAAGCGATGCACATGTACTCGGCCCAATACGATCCTTCAAAGGGCAACGAGACGAGTCGATACTTCGCCTTTGAAAATCGCGAAGTCAACAACCAGCTTGATAAGCTTGGTGATTTCTTCGGTGCTTTTATTCGACCCCGCCTTCCGATTACTGGTGGTTGGAAGCGAGTAGACACGCAGGCCAGTTCGAACCAGCGTCAAGCAGCACAGACCGGTCCACAGCAGCCAGTCCGTCGTAAGTAAGAGTTAACGTTGGAAGTAAGAGTTAACGCCGGAATTAAGTTGCAACTCGTTGCTGGGCTCTTCCCTGCAACGCAATGAACTCGCGGCTCCGCCGTCATAGACTCAAGGCGGAGCCTAAGAAGCACCGCGTTCCTAGGTAGAGCCTAGGAGCGAGCGAAGCGACATAGTCGTTGATTTCTCCGAAATCTAAACGCCGCCAAACTTCAAAAATTGGCCAGTCCCCAACCTCAAACCTTTGCTGAACCAGATCGCTTTTGCATGCGGTCCGCAGGCCTTCCTTACAAACAGCATCTAGTGTTTTTGCCCAAGCTTCACCACTGAAGTGAAATACCCAACGCCCATCCCAACAAGCAAACCAATTCCGTGAGCCCAATTTCCAATCGACACTCCAAACCCAATCGTCTTTCGCATCTCTACCGGAAGCATGCAAAAGAACAGCCAGCCAATCAACAGAATGACGGTTGACTGCTGCAATCGATATCCAAACTTCCGATCGTAAATCGACTTCATCCAAATGAACCCGAACAGGCCGTAGACCACGCCGGACATTCCGCCGCCACCGGTCATCAAAGTTTTATCTGGAGTCAGGAAGGGACTTGATCCACCCAATGCATCAGGCACGCCACATTGAAACAAGCTGGAGATAATCGCGATGCCCAATACAAGCAGACCAAACTTCAGCCAACCATAGCGGTGCTCGATGACAGTTCCAAATTGAAATAGCCAAATCAAATTGAATAGGATGTGAAAGACTCCGAGATGGATGAACATCTGGGTGAATGATCGCCAGACTTCGCCCTTCATCAGGCTTGCAAATCGAACACGCAAGTCATCGGTCTTGAAGTCAGCTTTTTCGAGTAACACGGCACTTTCGGGTGCCTCAATGCACAGAAACTGCAAGGAGCGAAAAAGCGTATTGTCGTAGGCCTCTCCCTTGTTGGATCTCTCACCAAAATTGGTGAGCAAGCCGACGATGCCGCAGATCGCAATCAGAATGACGGTCAACCGCCGCTGTTTAGGAAGGTTGCCACCAGAAACGTTGACGATGTTTTTCTGAATCTTGAGGCGCTTCTTTTCTTCCTCTTTGACGATCGCCTTCGCCTTGGACATTGCCGATGTGTATTTGGCGTCGTTGGGACTTAGCTTGAACGAATTAAACTCTTCCAAAGATTCTTGGAAACGATCTTCGTCTTTGGCCCAAATCTCAGACTTACCGTTTTCCTCATCGACTTGAGTTTCAATTCCTTTGACCAGCAAGTAAGCGGCGAATGTTCTTGCCTTGTTCCCGTCGTCCTATTCTCCGATGAGTCGCATTATGAAAACCAATTGTTATTCGAACTTAAAGTTAGACAACGCTGGCGACAACAAAACTGCTATCACTACGTTGGGCCTCAATTAGGCATCAAAAAGGCCGCGAAAAACGCCGCTTAAATCCAATTCTTAGCAGCGATCATCTCAAACTGCTGTCGAACGGATAAACAATCGAGCTTGTCAAATCTGCTCAATTTCGGGACAGTCTCGCACCCTGTTTTGCCATCTGATTGATTATCACGCAAACTGGGTGTAACTGTCCATCGGCATTCGAAATGAATACGGTTTAGATGACAAACGACTCACAACTCCCAACCGGCCAAGACGCGTTTAACCCGGGCGATAACGCGGACCAACCGCCCCAACACGTCCACATCATTTCCAAGGACAAGAAAACGGACAAACCCGATCCGGCCAGCGAACTTCCTCGTCGTTTCAAGAAACGACCGCCGGAAGCCGTCATGCCTCCATCGACCGACAAGCCCTCAGAGGATGTTGATCCGCAACTGGTCGATCAAACCAAAAATCAAATTCGTAATCTTGTTCAAGAGATTGCCGACCTTGCCAAAACAGAATGCAGCGTCGAAGACTTTTACGAAGGCTTCTTGACACGAACCACCAGTGCGTTGGCTTCGATTGGCGGAGCTGTTTGGGTTCGCGAGTCAGACAACGATCCTTTGAAGCTTCAATATCATATCAACCTCAAGAAGACCAAACTCGCCAAGGACAAAAAAGCTCAAATCCGCCACGGCCGTTTGCTGAAGAAACTTGCGGACGCGGGTGAACCGACTCTCGTTGGTCCCGACTCGGGCGCCACGGGTGATGATCTTCCTGGTAACCCAACCGAATTCCTGTTGATCGTTGGACCGCTCAAGATCGACAATCAAACGATCGGCGTCGTGGAAATTTTCCAACGTCCAGGCGCGGGCCCAACGACTCAACGCGGCTACGTTCGGTTTTTGATGCAGATGTGCGATATCGCCAGTGACTTTTTGCGCAACCAACGCATTCGGTCGTTCGCAGATCAAAAGAAGATGTGGCAACAACTTGAACAGTTCATTCGCATCGTTCACCAAGGCCTCGACTCGGAACAAACGGTTTACTCGATTGCCAACGAAGGCCGTCGCTTGATTGATTGCGATCGTGCGAGTGTCGCGATGGGCACCGGACGCCAATGTCGAATTCGAGCCGTGAGTGGACTGGACTCGATTGAGCGTCGCGCCGAACAAGTCAAAAAACTTGGCTCCCTCGCATCCACAGTCATCCGCGCGGGACAACCACTTTGGTACACGGGCGAAGATACCGAACTACCGCCTCAGATCGAAAAAAAGATGCAAGCCTATGTGGATAAGTCCCACACGAAAATGCTGGCTATCATTCCCCTGATCGAGACGCAGCCTGAATCGGACGACGCGAAAAGTGCCAACACTCGAAAACGTAAACCGATCGGCGCCTTGATTATTGAACAACTTAAAGATTCACGAATCACACCGGCCCTACGAAAACGGACTGAGATTGTGGTCGAGCATGGGCAAATGGCTCTGACCAACGCTGCGGAACATAACAGCATCTTTTTGATGCCAGTTTGGAAGACGATTGGAAAAATGACTTCCGCGTTTCGTTCAGGAAATCGTGCGAAAACATTGGCGGTGGTTGGTGTGATGGGCGCGGCGATTGCGTTTCTGGCTTTGTTTCCGTACTCATTTGGATTGGGAGCCAAAGGCAGCCTGATACCTGAGCGGCAACATGAGGTGTTCGCAAAAGTCGATGGCACGATGGAAGAAATCTACGTTTCTGATGACGGTGATACCGAAGTCGAAGTGGGCGCACATTTAGCACGCATGAAGAACACCGACATCGCCTTGGAGATTGGAAGGATTGAAGGCGACATTGCTGTCCAACAAGCCGCGATCGCATCCAGCCGCTCGCTCCAACGTGGACGATTGTCTCCGATCGAAGACGTAGAAGTCGCCGGTCGAATTGCTGAAGCAGAAAAGCTAATCGAAAGCCTCAATGCCGAGAAAGATGTCAAGCTGCAAGAACAACGTTTACTGTTTGTCACCAGCCCTACTAAAGGCCGCGTCGTAAACTGGAACGTTCGGCAGAACCTGATGCATCGGCCCGTCACTCGTGGTCAGAATTTAATGACCATCGTCGACCCGGATACGAGTTGGCAAATCGAACTTGAAATGCCTGAGAAGCGACTCGCCCACTTAATTCGCGCGTGTCGAGAATCCGAGGAACCACTCAAGGTCACTTTCGGATTGGTTTCCAATCCCGGCACGGAATATGAGGGAGAGCTTTTGGACATTGACGAGAAACTAGATGTCTATTCGGACGAAGGCAACACAGCACTCGTTCGTGTGGCTTTTCCAAACGACTCGATTGATCCGGAACTTCTTCGCTCAGAAACGCGCGTGACGGCAAAAGTCCAATGCGGCACGCGCTCGATTGGCTATGTCATTTTCCATGAGATGTTCGAGACGATACAATCAACGATGATGTTTTGGCTTTAACCGAAATCAAATCGTTCGATATCCGATTGGCCACTCTTTATGATTTACGTCTGGCTTACGCTATTTATCCTGCTGGTGATGACGTTCTGGTTGCTTAACTTGATAGGCATTCCGGGCAATTGGATGATTGTGGCCATCAGCCTGTTATGGATCATCATAGGTCCATCCGATTACAGGTTCTCTTGGATCGTGATTGTCGTACTGGTCATTCTCGCGCTCATCGGTGAAGCCATTGAATTTGGGGCCTCAGTTGTTGGAACTAAAAAGCTGGGTGGCTCAGGCCGTGGAGCCGCACTGTCCGTCGTTGGCTCGATTGTGGGAGGAATTGTCGGAGCATTCTTTGGCATTCCTGTTCCAATCCCGCTCGTTGGAATGTTAATTGGCTCGCTTTTGTTTGCCGCCATGGGGGCTTGGATTGGAGCGACCATTGGAGAGAAATGGGTCGGTAAACCAATGAAAGAAAGCGTTCAAATCGGTGGGGCAGCCTTTGCTGGTCGGTTATTAGGGACTTTAGGTAAGTTGGTTGTCGGATCGACAATGGTAGCGATTTCGATCGCAGCCCCATTCTTCCTGTAAGTCAGGAACGTTTTCATTGACTTTTCGTCAAACTCTTTTGTCCACTCAGCACTGCTAGCTCGTATACTTCCAACAGCGCGGGTGGATGGCTCAATATCGCCAAGACAATTGCCGATTTAACTTAAACGCGCGCCCTGCGACCTTGCCGGTCCTAACGGTTTTATTGCGACAGCTTTGATGTCGGCTTGATCTCCAAGTGAAACAGCTTTTCCGATTGGTTCAATGATGTTTAAAAGTTTATCGACTCGATTGTTTGCATTAACCGCATTCGCCTCTGCCTTGACCATGGTGGGCACGTCTTTCGCCCAAACCGGAGGTGGTGATTTTGGTGGTCCGCAAGTTCACAAGCCTGTTCAGATGAGTTTCGGATCAGCTCCAATCGGTCAAAAACCTGCAGTGCAAAATTCGAAATCGAATTTTAACACGATCCCGTTTCGGGCTTCAGGGTCTCCAGTAACAAAGAACCAAGCACTTCGCACCGCATCTCGTCCATCGACGCGTTCACCGAACAATCAACCGCTTCGCAAACTCAATACCAAACAACAGCCAAAACAGACGCCGCGTTTGCCGGCTGTTTCTCAGAAGAACAAGATTCCGGCGAGCCCGATTGGATTCAGTTCGCCTCACGAAAGCCCACTGAAGGCTCGGCCCAAACTTCAGGATACTTCACAAGATTTGGAAACTGGCTCGACAGGTTCAACGAGCATGGCCAAATTTCATGACATCGTCTGTACGGTCTTCTTTATCGATGACATTAAACTACCCGCCCAAGTCGCAGGTGTTATTGATTCTTTAAGTGTAAAAGAAGGTGACTCGATCAAGGCTGGAACAGTTGTTGGTTTGATCGACAATGAATTAACCCAGCGGTTGTCTGATCAAGCACGCGTTCGATTTGAAATGGCTCAGGAAACGGCCAGAGATACCACCGGAATTCGAGCAGCGGAAAAGAAATTCAAAGTCGCCGCAATTGAAGCCAACAAGACAAGGAAACTTGGACTTAAAGGTTCGAAGTCCAATTCTGAAGTAATGATGGCGGACTACACGAAGGATATCGCGTTGCTGGAGCAAGAGAAAGCACTAAAAGAACAACAACGATCGCTTGGAGAAAAGCGACTGGCAGCCGCACAGTACCTCGAAGCCCAAACCCGTTTGAAACAGCATATCATTCGCTCAGACTACAACGCGTCGGTCATTGAAATTTTCAAGAAACCACAGGAGTATGTTCAGCCGGGTGAGGAAGTCATGCGAATCGCTCGCATGGATCGCCTTTGGGTTCAAGGCACGATTAGCGCCGCAGACCTGAACCCTCACGAGGTAAAGGCCGTCCAGTAACCATCACGGCACAACTTGCTAGAAATCAAACCGCCACATTCGAAGGCAAGATCACGAATGTAAGCTTGGAAGCCCAGGGACTTACTTCCTATCTTGTCAAAGCGGAAGTCGTTAACCGTTCCGTTGACGACCATTGGATCCTGCAACCACTTAGCCAAGTCGACATGCGAATTCATTTGGATGGCAATGCAACCGCGGGTGGCGCTTTCAACACATCGAAAGAGCGTTAAGATCGCGGGCTCGATGGCGCGGTGGAATTCAAAAGATACTTCGTCTTCGATTGGCACGACAAGAATCAAACGATTCGCCACCTTCTATGGGCACGGCTAACCCGATAAATCGGGTTACTACAAACGGATCGCGGCCAACACTAACATCGGCGTGATGAATCGTAATTTTAGCCACAGCGAATCGCGATCATCTCAGTAAGACGCGAATCTATTTCCACGAGCGTTGTTCGAATTTCAGCGAACTCAGTTCGAGTTTGAGTGAGCACAGTTAAGGGGTTGGCGAACACGGCGAAATTTCTGCAAACACCGCTCTTAGTAATCGCATTTATGCGGTTTAAGCCGCTTCAGCGGTTAGCAGGCATTGCAAACTTATTGCAACGGCAAATGCAAATCTCAACGAACTGAGATCCAAAGAAAAGCCTTGCCATTTTCATCCAAGCGAATTTCGTAGCTCATTTTTGGTTTTGTTTGTTTCAACAAGTTTGAAACTGCGCCCATCAGGCTTATCTTTTTCTTCGACAGCGTGACCTGTATTTCATCCAACTCAATTCCCTCACGCGCCATTGAGTTTTGGTCATAAAAAAACGGCACATCGGCTCTTTTCTGCAAAGCACCAAGAACTTTCGAAAGCGCAAAATTTCGAATCTCGATCGGAATCTTGGTGAAAAGCTTTGGCTCGGCAATCACAGGTGGCTCTTCAATTGGCCAACCGATTGGCCAATTTTCTTGGCTGTTGCGAGAATCAACAATGTGGATTTCTAACGCTTTACCTTGTTCACGTTTCGGTTCGCTCACCAATCCTAATGGACGAACGATTGTTGCGAGTGCCATTCCCGTCGACATTCCGTTTAACTCTTCGGTGACGACTTCATCACCGTTGACCGCCGCTCTGGCAACGTCATCAACGGAAAATTTCAGTCCCGTATTCGTGACGAGAGTGCTAATCACTTCGCCGACTTTTTTGTCTTTGGTATCAAAATCAACGACCTGTGCGAACTTTTGGTGCAGTCCCACGAGTTGCTCCGACGTCAGCCCAAACGCTTTCTTTTCAGCCAAACCAACTCGTGCGCCGTCGTCGCGCAGCTTTTGAATGAAGGCTTCGATTTTTGCCTTGTCTCGAATCAGGAATTTGCCACCTGGCAAATGAAGCTTGGTCCCAACCACGTAGCCTTTGATTGAGATGATGATTGAAGTCGCCGTTTCGGTTTCTTCAACTGTTGGGTTGCCGCTGTTTGCCGTCTTTGAAGAGACACGATCAGCGCCAACGTCTTGAAGCATTTCAATCCAAGCCTGCTGCGTTCCAACGATCGCTTTGGTGTCCGAGTGAATGGTCAAAAAGACCATCCGGCGTTTGTCCGATTGGGCAGATGCGACGTTGGCGATTGCGAGAACAATCAGCAATACGCAAGGCATCATTCGGCGTAGATTCTGCATAATGACGATTCTCTTTTTGGAATGGGATCTTTCGATCAGCATGTTGTCATTGTTGCCTGCGAGAACGTCAAGACAAGCCAGTTTCTGCCAATCTGATACCTACC
>CAYMFZ010000118.1:0-11642 GCA_964389585.1 uncultured Pirellulaceae bacterium
GGTTGGCTGATGGTTCCGAGTTTAAGCACAAACAATTCCAGCGTTGGTCTTCCGTCTTTGAAAGTCAAACGTCAGAATCGCGTTGACCAAATTTCGATTTCGAATGCTTCAGAAGAAATCATACATACCTTTGACTGGACGACTTAATGAGACTTGCCTGTATTGTTGGCGCCCGCCCAAACTTCATGAAGATCGCCCCCATTCTCCGGGCATTCGAAAAACATGATTCACTTCAGCCGACACTAATTCACACGGGGCAACACTACGACGCGAATTTGTCCGATGTGTTTTTTGAAGAACTTGGCATCAGTCGACCAGACATTGCACTTGGGATTGGCTCAGGAAGCCACGGCAAGCAGACGGCCGACATTCTCGTCGCCATTGAGAACGTGTTAGTCGAAGCCCGTGATCGAGGCGAAGGCTACGATCGCATGATCGTTGTTGGCGATGTCAATTCGACCATGGCAGCTACAATCGCAGCGGCAAAACTTTTGATTCCCGTGGCGCACGTGGAGGCAGGGTTGCGAAGTTTTGACCGAACGATGCCCGAAGAAATCAATCGGATGTTGACCGATTCAATTTGTGACATGCTGCTCCCATCTGAACCTGATGGCGTTACAAATCTAAAAAATGAAGGCCACGACGAATCCAAAATCCACTTGGTTGGAAACGTCATGATCGACACGCTACTTAACCAAGTCAAACGCGCCCAACAAAGCACCGTTTTGACGGATCAAGGATTGGAGTCTGGACAGTACGGAGTCGTCACTCTGCATCGACCCGCTAACGTCGATGACAAAGAAATCCTGGCTGGTTTGCTTGATGTGCTCGTTGAAATTTCCGCGAAAATGCCGCTTGTCTTTCCAATACACCCGCGAACTAAAACGAGGTTGGACTCGTTTGACTTGTTCGAAAAATTGGATTCTGCCGATAATATCAAATGTCTAGGTCCACTCGGTTACAACGACTTCCTTTGCTTGACTTCGCAAGCCAAAGTAATCGTGACAGATTCTGGAGGGCTCCAAGAAGAATCAACCGCACTCGATGTTCCTTGTCTCACGATGCGGCCAAACACCGAACGTCCCATTACGGTGACTCAAGGCACCAGCACATTGGTCGGAAGTGACGCTGTCAAACTTAAGCTCCATCTGACTGAGGTGATTGACGGGACTTACAAACAGGGAAGCTGTCCAGAACTTTGGGATGGCAAGGCGGCTGAGCGAATCGCGGCAATTCTGGCAAACGAAGCAGCCGAACTCGAGCCAAATAATCCGT
Organism: uncultured Pirellulaceae bacterium; assembly: GCA_964389585.1. GTDB lineage: Bacteria > Planctomycetota > Planctomycetia > Pirellulales > Pirellulaceae > Mariniblastus. The sequence continues at coordinate 1,276 of CAYMFZ010000118.1, forward strand.
AGGCGTTTTCGAAGCCAGTAACTAGAATGCATGATCTATCATCAGCCAATTGAAAAGCCTGATTGACCGTACTGGTTTTCTCATTCGATGTCTTGAATGATCCCTTTTCAATCGCCATTCAATCATCCGGGGTCTGAGCTCCGCGAAATTGAATCCAACCCAAACAAACCACAGCCCGACAGCCCTACTTCGAAAAACCAATGACTGAAGCCACAACTGAAATCGCTGACTCACTTTTTCAATCGATCGAAAACCAAACTGCAAAGGTCGGAGTCATTGGCCTGGGCTACGTCGGTCTACCATTGCTTGACGCTTATATATCGGCTGGATTCGCATCCATTGGATTCGATGTTGATGACAAAAAAGCTGACGCGCTGAACGATGGTAAGAGTTACATCGCGCACATTGCTCATTCGACGATTCAGTCGTGGCTCGACAAAGGCAAATTCGAAGCCACGATCGATATGGGCCGGCTGGACGAAGCCGATGTGATCCTGATTTGTGTTCCGACACCTTTATCAGATAGCCGCGACCCAGATCTCAAGTATGTTGAGATGACCGCAGAAGCCATCGCAAAACGGCTTCGCCCTGGGCAATTGGTTGTCCTTGAAAGCACGACCTATCCTGGCACGACCAAAGACGTACTGCTACCTATTCTCGAAAAATCCGGATTGGTCGCAGGTAAAGACTTCTTTTTGGCTTACAGTCCGGAACGCGAAGATCCAGGCAATCCTGATTTTACTGCTGGAACGATTCCCAAAGTTGTAGGTGGCTTGGAACCCAACAGTTTAAAACTGGCAAAACGGTTTTACGAAAAAGCGATTACCAAAGTCATCCCGGTTAATTCTTGCGAAGTCGCTGAAGCTTGCAAGATTCTTGAAAACACTTACCGCAGTGTCAACATTGCGATGGTCAATGAACTAAAAGTCTTGTTTCAAAAAATCGGAATCGACGTTTGGGAAGTCATCGAAGCCGCCAAGACCAAGCCCTTCGGTTATCAAGCTTTCTATCCCGGTCCAGGATTGGGCGGGCATTGCATCCCCATCGATCCGTTTTACCTGAGTTGGGTCGCGCGAAAACACGAAATGCCAACACGGTTCATTGAGTTGGCTGGGGAAATCAACACAAGCATGCCTCAGTACGTAATCAACAAAACTGCGGAAGCACTAAACTCGATGAAGAAGCCATTGCATGGAAGCAAGATTGGAATCTTGGGAATGGCTTACAAAAAGGACATCGACGATCACCGTGAAAGTCCGTCGTTCAAATTGATCGAGCTGTTAATGGAACGTGGAGCTGATGTAAGTTATTGCGATCCCCACGTTCCGGCACTTCCAAAAATGCGCCACTACGATTTGCCCGCGATGACAACCGAGCAACCAACTCCTGAGTATTTTGCCAGCCTTGACTGTGCATTAATTTCAACTGACCATACCTTGTTCGATTGGAACGAAATCGTAAAGCATTCGTCGCTGGTCGTTGACACTCGGAACGCCACCAAAAACGTGGTCGATGGCCGCGAAAAAATCTTCAAAGCTTAAAAACGGTTGCCTGAAACGACTCTATGAACGTCGAGAAACAAACTCAAAAATATCTCGTGACCGGATGCGCTGGCTTCATCGCCAATCGTGTCACTCAAATGTTGCTTGAAGCTGGCCATTCTGTTGTTGGCATCGACAACATGAATGACTATTACGATGTCTCGCTTAAACAACATCGTCTTGAGCAATTGGCTTCTGATCGTTTTGAGTTTCACAAGCTTGATTTAGAAAATCGTGAATCACTTGCGAAGATTTTTGAACAGCACGAGTTTACTGCCGTCATTAATCTGGCGGCGCGAGCGGGTGTCCGTTACAGCATGGTCAATCCGACCGTCTACATGACGACTAATGCGATTGGAAATCTGAACCTGCTGGAACAACTTCAACGACACAACATTACAAAATACATTCTGGCGTCGACCTCATCATTGTACGCGGGTCAGCAGATGCCATTTGTAGAGTCGCTGCCTGTCAACACGCCGATCTCGCCTTATGCGGCATCGAAAAAAGCTGCCGAGGCGATGGCTTACACTTATCATCACCTGTACGGAATCGACGTTTCTGTCCTGCGCTTTTTTACGGTTTATGGCCCGGGCGATCGACCTGACATGGCGATCCATCGATTCATTCAATGGATTCACCACGGACAGCCAATCACACTCTATGGAGATGGCAGCCAAGCACGAGACTTCACCTTTGTCGACGACATTGCTCGCGGTGTAATCGCAGGCTTGACCCCGGTAGGCTACGAGATCATGAATCTCGGTGGCGGAAACCAGCCCGTCAGCATTTCAGAAGTGATTGCCAAGATTGAAACCTTGCTGGGTAAAAAGGCCGTGATTGAGCACAAGCCATTTCACAAAGCCGACATGAAAACGACTTGGGCCGACATCTCGAAAGCCAATGATCTGTTGGATTGGCGACCGGAGATATCACTCGATGACGGACTGAAGACGTGCGTCGAGTGGTTTGAGAAAAACCTGCCGTGGTCGGGCGAAATCGACTTAGGAGTTTGACTTCCCAAACGCCAAGTCAGCTTGTCGAATTCTCGTGTCCAACTGAATTCCAGTTCTGTCGCAAGCTTTCGAATTCGAATTGATTGGTATAAAGCCTCTCATTTGCGTCAACGACTTCGTGACAATCAATTTCGGCAAATTCTGGGATTTTGAAAAAAGCCTTGGTTGTCCAGTGTTCTTCTGGCTTCGAATAAGCTTTTCCCATTCCGCGATGCCGGTTAAGATAGACCCGCCCTTCTAACGGTCGCGAATCTTATGTGACCGCCGCACTAACAACCTCAAAGCCGCCACGCAGCTTTTCAGATAACTATGACCACCGCTCCCGCGAACCAAATTGCCGTAGAAAACGAACAGGCAAACACTGAGCCCTGGAAGATTCTACTTCCCTACGGTCTGGCCTTGTTGGCACAGTTTCCGATGTTGCTCTTGTATTTTCGGCGACTTTGGCACCTACCACATTATCAACCATTTGCGATTGCGATTCTTGCCACCATTGGAATCGCTTTGTATCGCTGGCCCTTCGACAAAGAACAACCGTTTCGTCGTAGCCTCGCCAGTGACTTCCTGATGGTACTCGGGCTGGGTTTTGCCTTCATGGGAATGCTGTTTGTTGAGCCTTGGTTCGCCGCGCTCAGCGCCATGTTGATCGTGACCAGTCTGTTTGCCCGAACGATTGACCGAGAGACGCAAACTTCGTTGTGGCCATGCGCTTTGCCACTGTTTGTTTATTTGACGTTGCCGTTCAATTCTGATGTTCGACTGATCACAACGCTGCAACGATACAGTGCCATCTATACAAGCCGTTTGCTCGATTTGTTTGGGCTTGGGCACCACATGGATGGCACGGTTATCAAAGTTCCTGGCTTGAAAGAATATGGAATCGAACAAGCTTGTAGTGGTGTGCAATCTTTTTTCACTTTGATGCTTGTCGCTGTCGTTTTCATTGTGATGTCTCGACGGCTAAAGGTCCCAAACGCGGCTGCGGGTCTCGCGTCGCTGATCGCGGCGATCGTTTGTTTCATTCTTGCAAATACGATTCTCAACCTACCGGGCTGGCGTGAATTCTTCATCTTGTCCGGCGTTGGGTTCCTGTTCACAACCGTGTTTGGTTTTCGAGCGGCCGCTTTGATTTTGTCAGCCGTATTTTGGGCGGTGTTCATGAACACGCTTCGAATTTTATTGATTCCATTGGCCGACAACATGTTCGGACTCGAACTGTCTCATGGGATGCCTCATGACTTGCTCGGATACGGTGCGTTGGCACTTGGGATTTTGATGCTGTTCAGTACAGATCAATTCCTCTTGTTTCTGTTTGGCCCAGTCGAAACATCCAGTGGCGAATCAGGTCCGTTCGGGCGAGTCATCACGAAATTTTGGAACGGTGTCTTATCTGGATCAGTCGATGAAGACGAAGCTTCTGCACGACGACGCAAGAAAAGACGAGCCCGCGGCACCATTTCGAAAGCGGGTCGGGCACTGATTTGGGCAGTCGCCGGCATCATGATTGCGATCGGACTCTGGGAGTTCGTTGACGTTCAACGATCGCTGGCGCGATCGGATTTGGAAGTCCGTTTCTTTGATGCGGACGTCACCATGGAGTACGAGCGTGACGACATTCCGAATGTAATCAACGGCCCAATGCAACAAGGCAACGAATGGACACGAGTTCACTTTGAAACCCAAGACCGATCCGTTGGAAGTGACTTGGGCGAACGTTCAGATGTTTGGCAGTTCCGATCCAATACTTGCAGCGCCTTCGCTTCGCTTGATCAGACGTTTCCCGGCTGGCACGAGTTGACAACTTGTTACAAAAATCAGGGTTGGAAATTGGTTGAGAACGGACGAAAGAGAATTCGCCCTGTTGATGTTCTCGGTCCGGCGGGCGCGGACAACAAGTGGACTTATATCGAAGCCAAACTGGAAAAGAAGACTGGTGAAAAAGGCTATCTCCTCTTCAGTCACTTCGATGCGTTCGGAAACGGTGTTGATGCACCGGAAAATTGGGGCACCTTTAATTCGATTATGATTCGCGCCAAAAATCGAATGTCCCATCGAATTCGAGCTTCGCTTTTTCGCGGCGAAGTCTACCAAACTCAAGTCTTCTTGAGCTCCTTTAATGAACTTTCACCTGATGTGAAACAAGAAGTCAACGAGCGCTACCTTAACATCCGAGAAGAACTTAGACAGCGTTTCATCGAGAAAAAGAAAATCGAAGAAACCGACGCCAGTTGAGACCGAGTGTAGAACAGTTGTCCCAAGTGTAGAACAGTTGCCCTGAGTGTATTGCCCTGAGTGTAGAACAGTTGTCCTCAACTGTTCCTGAGCATGCTTAGTCAACCATAAATGCGGAACGCCTTTTATCCCATAAGTTGCAGGTCGGCACCGCACGACCGTTCTACGATTTCAAAAAACCACCCCCGCCAGGCGTTTCGATCCGTAGCCGATCTCCAGGCTCGACTTCAATCTCGCAACTCGACGGAAGCCTTTCAACTCCACCATCGCAATCTGCTCCATCAATCGAATCCTCGCCTGATTCAATACGCGACTCTCCGCTTCGAATCAACTGATTCACTCCCGGCGCTCCGCGACCTCCACCGTTAATTCCATACGGTCCTTCGTCACGTCGATTTGTCAGCAAAGAAACGGTAAGCCGTCGCGCGAATTCGACTTCGCGAATCAAACCATCTCCACCCACATTCGTTCCCAATCCACCGCTATTTTTTCGGATTGCAAACTCTCGCAGCACGACGGGATAACGAGTTTCCAAGACTTCGGGATCGGTCAAACGCGTATTGGTCATGTGCGTATGAACCGCATCCGCACCGCCCGCGACAGATGTTGCACCGGCGCCTCCGCCAACCGTCTCGTAGTAACCAAAAGTCTCGTCTCCCATCAGCCAGTTGTTCATCGTCCCCTGACTCGCAGCAGCCAATCCGCCCGGAACCGACTGCTGGATCGCACCCAACAGAACATCCACTACGCGCTGTGATGTCTCGACATTGCCTCCAACCACCGCAGGGCATTTTGCAGGATCTTTGTGACTGACAGGATTGAGAAAGCAGGTTGGCAGGATGACTTGAACTGGTTTCATCACGCCTTCATTAAGCGGAATATCTTCATCAACCAGACAACGCATCACATAGATAACGGCCGATGAGACGATCGCAGGATTGGCATTCAAATTTCCCTTCAACACCGAGTCCGTTCCCGTAAAGTCGATCGTCAATTGATCTTCGAGCTTGCTGACGCGAACGCGAATCGTCGCGCCGTTGTCCAATGAATCTTCAAACAAAAACTCGCCATCGTTCATTTGGCGCAACGCAGTTCTGATTTTCTGTTCAGCGGCAGATTGAATGAAGCCTGTGTAGTCCAGCACGACCTCTTGTGACGATTGTTCAACCAACCGCAACAAGTCTCGTTCTCCGGAGCGATTGGCGGCAACTTGGGCTCGAATATCGGCAAGGTTTTCTTGTGGCGATCGCGAAGGGTAGGGTGAGGCGGTCAACAAGTCAAACAATGAATCAAAGAATGACTCTCCAGTCTTCCCATCAACCAGTTTGAAATTGCGAATCAAAACGCCTTCTTCAGCAAGATTGGTTGCGTTGGACGGCATCGAACCGGGTGAGATTCCGCCAATCTCCGAATGGTGCGAACGACTCGCAACCCAAAAAATCAACTCGTCACCAGTCGTATTAAACACAGGCGTCAAAACGGTAACGTCAGGCAAGTGCGAACCGCCCGCGAATGGGTCGTTGGTGACAAACACATCGCCTGGATGAAAATTTTCATTCAACCGAATGATCGCACGGACCGTTTCACTCATCGCGCCAAGATGCACAGGAATATGCGGCGCGTTGACAACCAAATCACCTATTGATGTGAAGATTGCACAACTGAAATCTAGCCGCTCTTTGACGTTGACGCTCATGGATGTTTTTTGAAGCGCGATTCCCATCTGTTTTGCAATCGAAGCAAAATTTCGATTGAAAATTTCCAAGCGAACCGGGTCAACGGTTGTGGCCTTCGCGTTTGAACGCGGAAGATCTCGTGCTTCAGTCTCCGCAATTTTTTGAAGCAACAATTGTCCATCAGCAAGCATCGTCGCGTCCCAGCCATCATCAACCAAAGTCGAAGAAAGAGAACCTGCGATGATCGCTGGGCCGATGACTTGCTCTGTTGGCTTGAGCGATTCGCGATCGAAGACTTCGATTGGCTTTTGAACAAATTTTTCACTCTTTGAATCGCATTGCCACACGAGTTGATGAGTCTCTGATCGACGACGAACCGCTTTCTTAGTCAATTCTGTAGCGTCAAGTCGAACACCTGTCTTTCGGCCTTCAACCCGCGCCGCGACGATTTCGATTGGACGGTCGGTAACAAACCCGAACAACCGTTGATGCGCTTCAACGAAACTGGCTGATATTGTTTCGCCATCTGCAGAAGATGGAACTTGAATCGTTTGCGACGCCTCCGTCCCAACGTATCGCAGGTCTAGGCTTTGGGTGAATTCCAGATCGTCCAAGTCAAAAACGTTTTGAATCTCCAACTGCATCTCGCGCCACATCACGGCGACTTTTTTCAGCACTTCGTCATTCAAATCGTCGAGCACCGAACGAACTTTGCTGGCAGATTGGTCCGCCAAGCGAATACCCACGGCGCTAAGGATGCTGCCCTGCGGATGGTCTAAGACTTTTTCAATCCCAATCGCATCGGCAACCGCGCAACAATGTTGAGGCCCGGCACCACCAAAAGCCACAAGCAAATAATCTCTGGGGTCATACCCGCGAGCGATTGAAACACTGCGAATCGCGGCAGCCATGTTGTGATTTGCGATCGTAAGAAATCCTGCGGCCAACTCTGGCAACGTCATTGAGAAGCCTGACTCCGACATTTGACTGGCGATTTCAGTCAAACGTTTTTCAACGGCGGATTCATCAAGTGGAAAAGGGAACCGCTTTTTCACCATCCTTCCTAGAAACAAATTCAAGTCCGTCACGGTCAATGGACCACCTCGACCGTAACACGCCGGTCCCGGATTTGAGGTTGCGCTTTGCGGACCGACAACCAATTTTGTTCCGTCGAACCAACAAACCGATCCTCCTCCGGCGGCAACCGTTTCGACCGCAACCATCGGCGTCATGATTCGCACATCCGACTTTCGCGTTTCAAACTCCAACTCGATCTCACCGTCATAACGACCAACGTCAGTACTGGTTCCGCCCATATCAAAAGTCAAAACTCGGTGGTAACCAGCTTGTTCCGCGACGCGAGCTGCGCCGACAATTCCGCCCGCAGGCCCGGAGAGCACGCTGTCTTTGCCAGAAAAATGTTCTCGGCTGACCAACCCTCCAGCGGATGTCATCAATTGCAATTGGCTTTTCGTTGAAAGCCGGTTTTCGATTTGGTCGAGGTAGTCACTGAGTACAGGATTCAAATAGGCGTCGAGCACCGTCGTTTCTGCGCGGGCCAACATCTTGATGAGCGGCGCAACATTTGACGAAAGTCGAACATCGGAGAATCCAACATCCGTTGCGATATCGCCGATCATTTGTTCGTGCGCTGGAAATCGAAAACCATGAATCAAACAAATGGCAATCGACTCGACACCGTCGGATTTGATTTGCTCAAGCTGACTACGAACGAAAACTTCATCAGGAACAATCTCGACCGTTCCATTGGCGAATACTCGTTCGTCAATTTCGATGGCGGTTTCAAAAACAGGTTCTGGTTTGCGAATGGTTAACTCAAACAAGCTTGGACGAGCTTGGTCACCAATCAACAACAGGTCGCCGAAACCTTTCGTCGTAACAAATGCCGTTTTCGCTCCACCGCGCGTCAACAATGCGTTTGTTCCTCGCGTTGTTCCCAAACGCACATCACAATCTGGCAGCGGGTTCACGAGAGCAAGACTCAACAACTTTCGGATCGCCAGAATCGGAGCCGGAACTTGGTGATCGAGTTCAAACGCTAGTCCATTCCAGGCTTCGATTTGAAGTGGGATCGAGGCAGCGTCGCCGGCTGGTTGAGTCTCTTCAAGAAGGACGGCACCCGAAGCCGAATCGTACTTCGCAATTCTTGCCGTAATCACAACCAAGCCCTGCGAATCAAGGACCCGAAGCGACGCGCCATCCCAGAACGCTTCGCCAGCATCTTGTTCAACGCGCAATTGACCGTCCACGAATTCCAACTGGCCTTTGACCAGCCCAGAACTCAAGACTTTCGTTTGATGAAGCTGCCCAGTTGGATCCTGAGCAAGGCAATCGGTAAAGGTTCCTCCAACGTCGATCCAAAATTGCCAACGGCTTGAAGAATCTGGCGACATGATTGAGTCGGGTCGTTGGGTTTTATCAGCAGAGGATTCGACGATTTTATTTCGCCCCGACGCAGATCAGTTTTGAATCAGTTCGAAGATACATATGGTCTTTAACAATGGTGGGAGTCGCACGCGACGATTCGCCCAATGGTAAAACGCAAACCTCATCAAATTCTCTCGCCGCGGCAAGCACATGCAAGTTGCCTTCTTCGTCAAGAATATAAATGTGCTCTGACGTTGCCACTGGAGAACCAGAAAATCCTTTGGCGACCCGCTCCTGCCAGTGCTGTCCTCCTGTTTGCAGATCGACGCATTGTGCGATTCCCTTGTCGGTGAACAGAAATAGACTTCCGTTGACGGCGACTGGACTTGGTACGTAGTTGGCTCGTTTTACTTCGTAGGCTTTTTCGGGGACGGTGCCGGATGCTTCTGGACGAATCGCAACGAGATAATTGCCCCCTCCACCCGATCCACAACTTCCGATGATTAGTCCGTCTGCAAATAGAGTCGATGCCACGGTTCGCTGTCGAAAGGGAAGCGTTGCCCAATTTCGTTTGCCTGTTTCAGGGTCAAGACTGAAGAATCCTTCGCCCGTGTTACACGACACCAATTCGTCTTTGCCATCCGCATTTTTGTAAACACACGGCAAAGCGTAACAGGATCGAGTCGGAGTGAGTGGTGCGGTCCAAACATCGGATCCGTCGGAGCTTTTTAAGGCGACCACTCGACTCTGGCCGGGTGAAGCGCCTGCGGGTACGCGATGGGCTTGCTGCGAATTGAAAAAGATAACTTTGTCTTTGTAGACCATCGGTGAAGCACTAAATCCGTGCTGCGAAATCCAAGTCCCAAAATCTCGCGTCCATTTTTCGTTGCCATCGTGATCCAAAGCTTTCAAAATCGTGTGCTCTGGATCGGCGTAAGCGATGTAAACGTGATCTTCATCGACGGCTGGTGTGCTCGAAGCGAAACTGTTTCGACCGTGGACTCGGTAAACGGATTGTTGAAAGTCTTTACTCCAAATCTGTTTCCCTTGGGTGCGGTCAAAGCATTGAAGCGTAAGCTTGCCCGTTTTCTGATCGCAGCTCGTCACAAAAAGTCGGTCATGCCAGACAACGGGCGAGCTTGAGCCGCCACCAGCAAGATCGGCTTTCCAAACGAAATCCTCTTCGGTCAACTTGCCAGGAATCTTCGCATTGAGAGCCAACCCATTTCCGTTGTTGCCGTGAAACCTTGGCCAGATTGAACTGTCTGAATCTGGTGACTTCGCGCCATCATCGACAACAACTGATGCTGGCTTTTCTTCATCCTGTGCGAATGCTGATTGGAAATTCAAAAAGGAAAACAGAATCAATACAAACAGTTGGCCAACTGGCGTCGCTAAATTTTTCCCGAATGGGTGTGGCAAGGTCATGAGACCTCCTCAAGGCAAGTCTATTCAATCACAGTAGAGGGTATTTCAAAACCTGTAGTGGACTTCGCCAGAAGTCCCAGCTCGCT
>CAYMFZ010000119.1:0-6276 GCA_964389585.1 uncultured Pirellulaceae bacterium
TCGTGTGGGTACATAGCCCGGCACGGTCCTCACCAATCGCCCCAAAAATCAAGCACAACAACTTTGCCTCGATAGTCACTCAACTTGAATGACTTTCCGTCAAGATCTTCACCTTCGATATCAGGTGCGACTTTACCGATTGAAAGATTGTTAATCTCAAACAAAGCTCCTTCAGCCATTGAGCCAAGTGTTTGCGGACTGCCTTTGCGTGGTTTGATGTCGTCGAAATCTGCCATCAAAGTCTTGTAAAGAGCTTCGACTTTGTCTGGATCAGGAGTGAAAGACGTCAGAAGGTATTCCCTGTCATCCTCATCCATGTATTCAAGCGAATCTGGGTCTTTCTGCAATTTTTCTTTGTTCGATGTTGCAGAAGACAAGTTCATCGCCAAGGCATAGGTTGCGAGTCCCTGAACCGATTTGTGTGGCGATTTTTCAATCAGCGTGTTTAGATTTTTTTCTGTTGCTTCCGAAGCGGTACCGTAGCCAAGTGACATACAAACGTCTTTTAACTTTTCGCTGTCCATGTAGTTCGCGAATAGAGCATCAAAAGCCGATTGCGTGGCGTCTCCTCCGCGAGTTCGTCGAGCAACCCACATCAGGGCATCAAACTCCATATCAGTACCGGGATTGGCTTTGGCAACGTCTAAGAAGCGTTCGGCATAATCTTCTGGTTTGGGAAGTTTTTCCTTAACCAGTTCTTCGCGTTCATCTTTAGCCGCCGCAGCATACGCCTTTCGAAAATCTTCCATTGCCGAATCAAATTCGGATTCAACTGCTTCCAAAGCACTCATTGGACTTGGCGCGGACGTTTCAACCTCCGACTTTGCCTCCGATTTAGTTTCTGAAACGCTCGCCGATTCAGTTTCAGTTGTTGTTTTGGAGTTATCGCAAGCCGTTATCAGCAGGCAAGCCATAACCATCAGCCATCGCGTTTTCATGTTGAATCCAAAGAAAGGATAGTTTTGTTTCGTCGATTGATAGAAAACTATAACGACAAAACGTTCTTATTCGAAGTAAGAACTTGTGTATCTCTGGCCAAAATGTGAGAAAGACCTCACTCAATGCCAATCGAATTTGGTTGGCTAACCCTGATTGGCTGTGATTGCCTCATCTGCAACTTCTCGACCACGACACATGAGCAGTAAGTAAGCGGAAGGTGCGAGGTAGAGCGCAAGAATGGTCGCGCCCCCGACACCCCCTGCAATCGCAACGGCAAGTGGCGGCCAGAATCCTCCGCCGCCGAGGATCAGTGGAGTGAATCCTGCCATGGTCGTCAATGAAGTTGAAACAATATGCCGGGTTGCTTGATTGACAACGTCGCGCATCGCAGCGGGATCACCAGTTGAAGCGGCGTCATCGTCCCGAATCGCGGCCAGCACCACGATCGTGTCGTTAATCGCGACGCCCATCAAACCCATCGCGCCAACAATCGCCATGAAACCAAACGGGTATCCGAAAATCCAAAGCGCTCCCATGCCCAGGCCGATCGACAACAAGCCAACGCAACCCACGATGGCTGCGATTCGAAAAGAGCCGAATGACAAAACCAAAGTTGCAATCATCAACACAACGAGAATTCCAACACTCGCCATGAGGTTTGAAACCGCTTCGTCCCGTTTGGCAGCTTCACCTCCATACCTCAAAAAATAACCGGGTGGGATTTCAATCTTGGCTTCTTCCAACCGCTCTTGAAACGCGGTCAAGACTTTCGAAGGCAACACACCCGCGGGAATGAAGGCTTGTAGTTCATTCATCCGTCGTCCCGCCAAATGTGTGATGGAACCATGCTCCGACTCCAACCCGATGGTAGCGATCGCCGTCAAAGGGACACCGCGATATAAATCATCGTCGGCCTGCCGAGAAGTCGACTGCGAGCTAATGACATCGAGAGATGCGATGCTGGCAAAGTCATTTCGTTTTTCATCATTCAGTCGGACGCGGACGGGCAGTTCTTCTGTGGCTTCGATGATACTGCCGCCGATGGCTCCTTCTGTCGACGCATTCAATTGTCGGGCAATGTCAGAGAGGTTGAGTCCCGCCGCGCGGGAAGCCTCTTCATTTACCTCAAGTGCAATTTTGGGCAGCACTTCCTCTGTTTCAACTCGGGTGTGAAGAACTCCAGGCGTGTTCACGAGCACCGTTCGCACTTTCGCGCCCAGTTCTTGAAGTCGCTCCAAGTCCGGCCCAAACAAACGGACTTCGACAGGTGCGTCAAACGGAGGTCCTTGTTCAAGCTGCCTAACCAGAATTCGAGCGTGCGCAAATCGCTTGTCCAACACCTTTTGGAAATGATGAATCGTTTCAGCTTGGTCTTCTGCGCTCGTTAATTGCACCAACGCTTGAGAATACTGAGAAACAGCCGCACGTCTTGGAATTAAGTTGTAGTAAAACGCTGGGGCGCTTTCGCCAACAAACCAATCCACCCGTTTGACATTCGGTTCGGCAAGAAGGACTTCACGAACTTGTTCGGACGTCACCAGCGTACTGCTCAACGAACTTTGCGGCGACAATTCCAATTCAATCTGCAACTGATCGCGATCCGAAGGCGGAAAGAACTGTTCGTCTAGCGTCGTCGCGGCAAAGAATCCAAGAATGGGTAAGGCCACGCCAAGCGCGATCCCAATGAGAGGTCGCTTGAAAACCAAATCAAGTGAGCGTTTATAAATGCCGGTCAAAGTCGAGTTGGAAAAACCCGACTGCCAAAATCGGTTTCCTTGTTCTGTTGATTGAGCCCATCGGTTTTGCAGTTCGCTGATTCGTGCCGCAATTGCAGGGATGATCGTCATCGCCAAAAAGAACGAACTGAAGATCGCAATGATGACATTGGTGGCAATCGAACCAACAAATTCTCCCGCCGGGCCTGGCATCAAAGCGATTGGCGCGAACGCGAAGGCTGTCGTTAACGTCGAACCTAGCAGAGGAAGGAACAAATGGTTTACGCTTTTCGAGACCGCTTCCGCTGGCGTTGCACCGTTTCGAATTTTGATCGACATCTCCTCCACGATCACAATCGCGTTGTCGATCAACAAGCCTAGCGCGATAATTAATCCAGTTACGGACATTTGATGGACGGGCACATCCATGATTCGCATTCCAAATAGTACCATCATGCCGGCGAGTGGTAACGCGATTGAGACGACGAGTGCGCTTCGCCATCCCATCAAAATGAAAATCACGACAAACACCGCCAATGCACCCAAGAAAAGATTCTTCAGCAGCGTAGAAAGCCGATCGGAGACGTAATCGTTTTGGTTGAACATCCGGTCGAGTCCAATTCCATTGGGAAGCTGCGACTCAAAGTCATTCAAAGATTTGGCAATGTCGCGCGACCAAATGTCAATTCGACTGTTGGGTCGAACGAAACCACCGACCACGACAGAGCGTTTTCCATCAATGATGGCGAGGCTATCTGGCGGATCAGCGATCGTCTTTTTCACGGTGGCGAGATTGCTGAGTCGAACGAATCCTGTATCCCCCAAATATCGAATTGGAATGTTCTCAATTCGCTCAACGGAATCGAGTTCACCCATCACTTCGATCAGCATGTCTTCCGATCCGCCTCGAAGCTGACCGGCCGAAACTTTGGAATCACTTTCTCGAATTTGCGCCGCAACATCAGCAACATTCAAATTCAAAGCGTTCAACTGGTTCGAGTCGAGCGTGACCAAAATTTCTTCGGACGGTTCACCAAATAACTCGGCTTTCTCCGTCCCTTTGACCGATTGCAATTGGTCTTCAAGCTGTTTTGCCCACCGTTGTAGAACGGCATAATTGACTGGTCCCGGACGCTCCCATTTGAGTGCGACCAGCAAAGCATAGGCCTTGAAATCCATTTCATCGAAATCAGGTTTCAGTGCACCTGGAGGCAGTTCGCGCTCAACGTCGGCGAGGCGATCTCGGATTCTTGACCAGACTCGCTCGCCATCCATGACTTCGTCCCGCAACTCAAGCGAGATCGTTGAGATGCTTTCGCGAGAAGTTGAGCGAACTTCTTTGATCTCTTCGATTTCATTGAGTGCGTCTTCAATTTTCTCGGAGACTAAAGCTTCAACTCGTGACGGCTCAGCACCAGGGAAAATCGTGTTGATAAACGCGCCGCGTTCAACGAGTTGAGGGTCTTCCATACGAGGAAGAATGAAGTACGACGAAAGCCCGCTGACGATGATGAGGCAAATCGCCAACAACATCAGCCTCGTGTTTCGATAAAAAAAGTTTGAGATATTCATCAGTCAATCACGTCTGGAATTGGCGATCAATCAGTTGTCGTAACCAATTGCCCTTCGCCCACTCGGTGAACGCCGTTCACAATAATTCGGTCTCCGCTTTCGATCGTTCCTAGGGCAAGAACGCGGTTGGAATCGGTTTTGACAATTTCGATGTCCCGTTTTTGAGAGCGAAACCCAGACCCTGAAGAATCGGGAACGATCACCATAACCGACCACAATCCTCGAACGCCTTTGGTCAGTGCAGAAGTCGGAATCCAACAGCCCGATGAATCGACGGTGCTTGAAATTTGGACTTCACACAGTTGTCCAGAAACAACATCGTTCGATGCCGACGATTCAAGTTTATACAAAACAGTCTGCGTCCGGGTGGCGGCATCCAGTTCACGAATTTTGGCGGTTACCTCTCCAAAGTAGGATTGAGTTCCAATTTGAATCGAATGCTTCGAACCAATCTCGACTGATGAAGCGATTTCAACCGGCAAACCTATCCAGGCTTCGAGATGCTGTTGTTCGACGAGTTTGACTACTGGCGCGGAAGCATTGGCGATGGATCCTGGATCCATGAAACGACGAGTAACCGTGCCTGAGAAAGGCGCAAGAAGTTGACTTTTTTGAATCGCGACGTCGATTTCTTTAGCGGCCGATTCAAGCTGCCGAACAGCAGAAGCCTGAGCGGCCAGTTGCTCTGAGCGCGTGCCCGATTCGAGTTCCGAAAGTCTTTCTCTCGCAGCATTGAGATTGGCTTTGGCCGTTTTTTCGCCAAATAGAGCTTGGTCGTATTCCTCGGCCGAAATCGCTCCTGCGTCACGAAGGCGTGTTCGACGTTTCAAGTTTAGGATCGCGTTTTGATGTTGTGAGTCCGTCGCTTCCATTGTTGCGCGGGCGGCTTGGATCGTTTCTGATCGGGGACCTGCTTTTAACTCATCCATCAAGGATTTGGCTTGGGCAAGTCTCGCCAATGTTGCACCCTGTTGGGCCTTCAACGTTTCGGTGTCGAGTTCGGCAAGCGTGTCGCCCTTTTCAACTTGATCGCCTTCATCAACGGAGACAGAATTGACCCTTCCTGAAATTTCGAAACCCAATTCGCTTCGGTGCCGAGCACGGACGGTTCCTGTGTAAGCTCTTGATTGTGAAATCGAATCAACAAACTCAATCGTGGCGACGTTGACGGGGAGAGGCTTAACTTCGTTGCTGAGATTGGAAGGTGAATCAGCGGCTTTTGATGCTAAGGGTCCATTAAGCAGAAACGCGCCGATTCCAATGACCGCCAAAATTCCGACGGCTATTCCGATTTGACGGTTCGTCAATATTTTTGATCTTCTTGTTTTCGCAGTTTCATTCATGTTGAAAATACTTCTTTGCGAATCTTCTTAAGAATTTTTTTGGAGTCGAATTCGTTTGAAAGCGGACTCCAACCATGCCCGTCGAGAATTGCTTTGGTATGGTCGCGAACGGTTTCAAAGGGCTCTACGAGTCCCATTTGCTGAAGCGAATCGGAAGTGAAAATGATGGCGAACGCGCCGGTCGTAAGTGACCATAATCCAAAAACGAGTTTCTCTGGCGTGAAGCCTTTAGGGAGCACTAAATCTTCAGCGGCGATCGCGTCACGAACTAAACCGGCCACTACACTCATACACTGCATTTCACAGCCTTGAATAACGGATCGTCGCTTTTCAGACGTTTTTTCTCGTACAGACGCGATCTGGAGTATTTGCTCAAACAGAAAGTAATCAGGATATTGTCGAACAAATCGCTCGGCGGCTTCACCGATTGCCATCATCCGATAACGAGGGCAGCCCTTGAATTGAGCCGCCTTACGAAACATCTCAGTTCGCGTCGAAGCATTTTGAATCGCCAAAGCGATAATGATCTCTTCTTTACACGAAAAGTGGTTGTAGATCGTGCCTTTAGAAGACTCAAGCTTTTCTGCGATGCGATCCATGTTGAGCCCATGGTAGCCTTCCTCAACAACGATCGGTCTGGCCACGTCGAGAATCCGATTCTCACGGTCAAGGATTTCGCGCTTTTTAGGGGTCAGAGAGTCCATGAC
>CAYMFZ010000119.1:6286-11620 GCA_964389585.1 uncultured Pirellulaceae bacterium
GTTGACGCTTCGTCAGAAAAAGCAAGCTCGATCTTCGAGATTTGAAAATTAAGGGAAGGGCTACGGAATTTCGGCCTCGGCAAGAAAAAAAGAGTGGGCGTCCAGGCCGATTCAAAGTTTGCTACTCGTCACGATCATCCGCTTTGCGGGCGTTTTTCTGCTCGTACATCAATTGGTCAGCTTTTTCAAAAGTCTCTGCAATAGTTTGTGTTGGACCAAGCATCGCGCTGCCAATGGAGGCAGATATGTTGTGTTGGGCGAGGCCCGAAATCAAGCGTTCTCGTAGCGCTTCGATGTGAAAGATGCTGCAGCCAGAAGCCAGAATGGCAAACTCATCGCCACCAAGTCTTGCAACAACATCAGAGGTTCGTGTCAACGATTTCAAGACATTCGCGGCTTCGCAAATTAGCTCGTCACCTCGCATGTGGCCGAACTTGTCGTTGACGATTTTTAGATCATCGAGGTCAATTGAAAAAAGACCTGCCGGCAATCCAAATCGCTTGCAGCGTTTCTCTTCTTTAGCCAGCAACGTCTCCCAGCCACGACGGTTGTATAGACCCGTAAGGTGGTCGGACATGGCTTTCGCCAGAGCGTGTTCGGCTTTTCGTTGTTCATCCTCAACGACCAATTCGTTTTCCAGCAACGTTGTTAGGATTCTTGCCATCAATTGAATCAGGGGCAGTTCGTTTTTGATCTGCACGTCTTTCGGATTCGGGTCAATCGCGCACAACGTGCCTATCAATTTTTGGTCTTTTCCTCGCAGCGGAACACCGGCATAGGAACCTATTTCGACTTGCCTACCAATCGGAGCGTCGGCGTACGCGGGAACAGATTGAGCGTCAGGAGCAATAAACGGGCCGCGCCCTTCAACCATTCTCGAGCAGAAAGAATCAGACCACTGAAATACATCGCCAGCTTTGACTCCATAACCATGGTCGTTGGCGTCAAGCACGATCCAGTCGTCTGCTTCTGTTCGCGTGACCATCCACAAACGAAAATCAAGCTTTTGGTAAACGAAATCGAGTATCTCTGCGGATGCCTCTTCAAAATTTTTGTAGCCCGATGGCTTTTTATGATTATTGGTGTTCGAGTTACGGGGTGGCGGCGGATCGGTAATAATCGTCGGACTTCCCGACACAGGCGCAGAAGCACGTGCAGGTGAGAGGTCAAAGTTGATTTTGGTGGGCTTTGCCATGTGCAAAAGTTCCGACGGTTGCCAGATAAGAAACGAGGCGGCTTATCATTAGAATGATCAAAGGAAATCTAGGAGCTAAAAGTGTTCTCGAATGGTATCTAAGAAGTGATGCCCCAATTCTGCGGCAATTACTAATCAGGCAAACGATTCAGTTTGACTTTGTCGATTGGTCTGATTTTGTGGATTGAAAAACAGCAGTTTCCCTTGAAACGTTGCCCTTTCGCTACCCATTCGCTGCCCAGTCGCAGTCGCTTGCCTCGGATCCAATAGACAGTCCACTAAACAGTCCACTAAACATCGCCATTCGAAAATAGTGCCATGATCTTTGGGATAAAAACTAGCCCTCCAATTGCGGCGGTCGCGATCGACATCGCCAATACACCGCCTGCAGCAGCATCTTTGACCTGCTTGATCATTGGGTCCTGATCTGGACATACTTGATCTGCGAGGCATTCAATCGAAGTGTTGATGCACTCGAGAGCCAAAACAGCTCCAATGCATCCGATAACGACTGCCCATTCGAGTGAACTTATTCGCAACCCAACTCCAGCGACGAGCACGCTCGCGGTCGCCACAGCATGGAGTCTCATGTTCGGTTCGTTAATAAAGACCGTTTTGAGCCCGACGGCGGCGAAACCGACACTTCGAAATAATCTTTTCATCTATGTCACAATCCGCGGTGAAAGAGTTATTGGACGATCCGTCCGCTCCGATCGCTAGGCATTTTCGAAATCCCTGATCCACCTTTCAGTTGGCAATCGAACAGGTGACTATTGATACAGAACTCATATGAACGATTGTTCGTAGGTTGAATCCCGTGCGGGCAAAGACCACTCTCGTTATACTGTATCCAAACATCAAAGTAATTCTGGCGGGGTAAAAATGTACTTTCGATTGGCCAAGCGAATGCTGATGGAGACGGATAAGCGTCTGCTTTGGAAGCTCGGTTGGAACATGGGATTCAAAGGCTGGCGCAGCGTCCAAAAACACAAGCGCCGTCTCAAGAAGGGCAAGTTCTTTCCGCCCTATCTCTACATCTCGATCATCAATAGCTGCAATCTTCGCTGCACTGGCTGCTGGGTTGATGTCGCTGCCAAGCAACACAAGATTGATGTCGACGCGATGAATCGGATGATCACTTCGGCCAAAAAAATGGGCAACTCATTTTTCGGTTTGCTTGGCGGCGAACCGTTCATGCACAAAGAACTGTTCGAAATTCTCGAAGCCCATCCCGATGTCTATTTTCAAGTCTTCACCAACGGGCACTTCATCACCGATGAAGTTGCCAAGCGATTGCGCAAATGCGGAAACGTAACTCCGCTCATTAGCGTTGAAGGCACTGAAATTATCAGCGATGAACGTCGCGGAAAACCAGGTGTACTTTCGGCAACGATGACCGGACTACAAAACTGTCTAAACAATAAAGTGATGACAGGCGTCTGCACAAGTTTGTGTCAGACCAACTTCGAAGACTTGTTACGTGAAGAGTGGATCGACCGCCTGATCGAAATGGGAGTTCTCTACACTTGGTATCACGTCTATCGACCGATGGGGCCAGATCCGGCACCCGAGTTGGCTTTGACGCCCGAGCAACAACGAAAGGCTCGGCAGTTCGTCGTCGACATGCGTTGCAAGAAACCGATCATCGTAGTCGACGCTTACTATGACGCCGATGGAAATGCGCTTTGTCCGGCTGCGACCGGTTTCACGCATCACGTAAATCCTTGGGGCGATATCGAGCCATGTCCGATCATTCAGTTCGCCAAAGAGTCGATTCACGACGAGCGACCGCTTGATCAGGTCTTCAATGAATCTGAATTCCTCAGGGATTTTCGCAAGACGGCTGCTGAGAACACGCGCGGTTGTATCGTGCTCGAGCGCCCGGATTTGATCGAGACGTTGGCGGATCGACACGGAGCGAAAGATTCAACCGCCCGAAAGACGGCGCTGGCCGAGTTGCGAGCAACCCAACCACACCCGTCCCAGTACTCACCGGACGCGACTCCGATCCCCGAAAAGAGCTGGGCGTATCGGTTGGCTAAAAAAATCGCCTACCACGATTATGGAGTCTACGACAAACATTTCGAGCCAGAGAATTGGCAGAACCCGGATGAAGCCGAACCGCCTACGCCGGAGCAAGAGTTGGTTCAGTTGAAATAGGCGTGGCTGAAGTTGAACGCGAATGTAAAACAGAAGAATGTAGAACAGTTGTCCTCAACTGTTCCTTCCGAAAAGCCGCAGCTAATTCGAAAATACGCGATAGATTTTCATTCACAGTAAATAATCTCGATTTCAAATCCGGTTGTCCCACTAACACGAGACACATAGGGACAACTGCTTTTTAATCAGGATGGAATTGCGTTGTCGTTCATTGCATAATTGGAATTCGATCGTTGGCCTGTTTTCTAACAAACCACTTCAAGCGTTGATGCAATGATTGCTATTCCAGTTATCTTAGGTGTCTTGCTACTCATTGGCGGGCTCATCTGGTGGACGTTTCACTTGGCAAAGAAGCGTCGTGAAGGCTTCATGGAAGTCGCCGATTCAATGGGACTGACGTTTCATCCTGAAGGCTCACACGAGCTTCTTAGCAAGTTGGGAGACTTTAAGCTCTTCAATCAAGGCCGCGCCCGCAAGATGAAGAACCTGATCCAAGGCGATAGCGGCGAAGTAAGCATTGCAATTTTCGACTACCAATACACCACCGGCAGTGGAAAACAAACTCGGACGCACAATCAAACAATTGTGGCGCTTCAATCGAGTCAGTTGAATCCGCCAGATTTTACAATGCGACCAGAGGGGTTTTTTGACAAAATCGGAAGTGCCCTTGGGTTTCAGGACATCGACTTTGAGTCGCATCCCGCGTTCTCAAAAAGCTTCGTCTTACAAAGCTCCAACGAACCAGCAATTCGCCAGTATTTTACCCCCTCGCTGCTGGAGTTCTTCGAGTCGAAGCCGGGTATTTCCGTCGAAGCCCAATTCGGGAAGATGTTTTTCTACCGCTCGGGTCGTTGCATCAAGCCTGCTCAAGCCAAAGATCATTTGGCTCAAGCTTACGAAGTGTTTGGCGTGATGGTCGACCAAGCCTAACGTTTGGTCGAGCATTGTTTTGATCGTTCTTTTGGAAAGCTTCAGCCATTACGAGCTTCAATGCGACAGCAACAAGATAGCCAGCAGCCTCGAGAACTGAATCTCACGATCTATGATTCTTTGGACCAACACCCGGAGCTGTATCTTTCGCAATCCGATTTGCAAGAAACACTCCGTCAGAAACTCGCAGGGTTGAAACTTGACCAGCCGATTCGCACGCGATCCAAAGTCGTCAAGATCGCGATTTGCAAAGCTCTTGGATATCCGGTGCCAAGAAGCTTTCTCAAATCGCAGCCTCGTTTTCCGGGTCAGAACTTTGATGTCTATGTGCAGAAGTCGGACAACCTCCAGATTTGGAACGAAGCACTTTCGGCCTCGCGTCGTTATGTGCTAGTCCGCGTCGATGGGAATGACATTGTTACAACGGTTCGTGTCGTTACCGGACAACAACTCGCAAAGCTCGACACGACCGGAACGCTCACTCGAAAATATCAAGCCACCGCAATCGGCGATGTGACTCAATCGCGTTTGGTGTCAGCCGTTGATACGCCGAGCGTAATGAGTTGGATTCATGAGGGCGAGATTGATTTCTTTCGACGGTTGCTACCGATCGATAAGCTGTTTGTTCAACTCGAGCCACTGATAGGCAAATTGATCGACAATCCTGGCGCTGATCAGGAACGAAATCGGGGTTGGGCGCTTCACCAATTGGTAAGCAAGCAACTCGGCCAAAAAGAAGCCAAAGACGACGGCCAAGTCCCCGATGTGACGTCGCAGTTGTTAGAACTGAAACTTCAAACGAGTCCAACGGTGGATCTTGGTCTGATTTCTCCTGGTGGAGTCGACAAACTCGATTTGGGAGACGAAATTCCGCAAATGACCTTCGCCGATATTCGATATGGAGTCTTCTATGGAACAGTCGTCGAAGACAAAATTCGGCTTGAGCAGTTGATTTTAACGACGGGCGCTGACTTTTTCTGTTTCTTCAAACGGCTTGAAGGCAACGTAGTTAACAAGAAGAATCAGATTCGATTGCCAAAAGGGTTCTT
>CAYMFZ010000120.1:0-4935 GCA_964389585.1 uncultured Pirellulaceae bacterium
GATGTGGGTCGAATCGTTCATGACAGCACCATCGCGAACGCGAGTGCAAACTCCGAGCAGTTTCAAAATCTGTTTGCGAGATCGGCATAAGAGCTGTGATCTCTCAGCAGGTTGCGAAGTTTTCTTGACGTCTCCTTTTCCGTAAAGCCAGACACCCCGCAGCTAGCAATCAACGTTTTGGAATTGGACATTACTTATGACCTTTCGCACGTCCAAGCATGGTGATACTCTCCGCGTCCCACCTTTTCACCTTTCCTATTGAATCAAATTGGTACCGATTTCGGGTTCCCACACGGAAGCCGGTAACAGAATAAACTATGCGACTTTTTCCTAAATCAAAAAACTTAAAACGAGCTTTTCGTCGCTCGCCTTTGGTCCGAATCAAACGATCATCGCAACCACCTCGCCGACGAGTCGTCTTTGTTTCGCACGAAGCAACTCGGACAGGCGCACCGAAAATTGCGCTGAACATCTTGCGTTATTTCAGCCAACATTGTGACATCCAATGCGAAACGGTTTTACAATCGGGAGGTCATCTTGCTGAGGAGTTTGGCCAACATTCGATTGTCGATTGCTTCAATGTTCAAGCTGACAACAAGGACGAGATTCGAAAGCGAGTTTCTCGATTGATCGCCCGCGAAAAGAACAACCCACCCGTGTTGGCAATCTGCAACAGCATGGAGTCTCGCGAGTCGACCGTCGCTTTGAAAAATCATGGCATCCCATGCATCTCACTCGTGCATGAACTCCCATCTTCCTACAGCGAGGCCGACTACCAAAACGTATTTGATGCCTCCTCAAAAGTCGTCTTCCCAGCACACGCCGTTCGTGATGCCGCCGATGGAAAGACTCCATTGCCACCTGGAAAGACTTTGGTTCTATCGCAAGGTTTACTTGATCCAGAATTTGGCAACGGAATTACGCGAGAAAAAGCGCACGCTCAAATCCGTCATGAACTCTCAATTCCCACCAATGCTTTTATTGTTCTGGGGTGTGGAACGCTTGATCTGCGCAAGGGAATTGATCACTACGCCGCGATTGCTCGACGCGTTTGTGCTGCAAACCAGTCGAAAACACCCATTCATTTTGTTTGGGTCGGCGAGGGTCCTCGCTGGTGCCATTCGCCGCATCACTATGTCCAGCTCGACATCGACAAATCAAAAGCAAGAAACTTCGTTCACTTCATTGGCGAACGTCAAAACGTTGAGCCCTACTTTGCCGGTGCCGATGCATTCCTTATGACTTCGCGCGTCGATCCTTTTCCATGCGTCATCCATGAAGCGATGGCGAGCAGTCTTCCAATCATTACGTTTGCAAATTCTGGCGGCGCAGCCGAAGCGATCGATAACGGCGCAGGAATCATTGTTCCTTACGCCGATTATGAACAGGCCTCGAACGTCATTCGCATGCTCGTTGCACAACCTGAAATCGCAAGCGGCATTCGTGAACGATCACTTGAACGCGTTCACTCGCGATATCGGTTCGAAGACTATGGCAGAAACTTAATCGACTTAAGCGAATCTGTAATTGGTCAACAACTTCGTAACGTTCAACTGCAAATCCACATGCCCCGAGCGGCCTAAGAGTTTGGAATCAAATTTCGCCTTTGAGCCCACGCTCATAATACTTATGCGTGATTTCATCTTGATGCTCCAACAGCCAATCAATCGTTGGCTCGTTGTTCATGGCTTTGTGAATCGCTTGCGACATCGCCTTTCGATGAATCTCAAACAAAGCCTTGTGGTCCAAGTTATCATCGGTTGAAACGCCAGGGTTAAGCCAAACCGAGCAAATGATTCCTAGATCGTTGGCTTTTTCTTTGGGAATATCGCCTGCCCGAACTGCATCAAGCACGCCGTTGGCAATCGCGGCCTGAACGGTTCCCATCAAGATATTCGTGTACCGGCTTTCTTTCACCGTCACTTTGCTGACCATCAATGTCACAGGCCGAACTTGAACGTCCGTGTTGAGAATGGCAAAGACTTTGGAATGCCCGGCGGCCTGATCACCCGTAAGCGTGGCGATCGCGGTTCCAACAGGGCCGTCAAGTTCACCGATGACTACTTCGGGTTCAGCGGCAGTGAAAGGCGGTCCGCCCGCAACAAGTGACTCCCCTGTGCGCATAATGATTCGTTCGCTCATCTCGTTATCCTTAAACTCTGATTCGTTTGATTCTTAAAAGCGAAACAGTATTACGGTTGCAAACAAGACGAACAAGATGTCACCGAGTGACTTCGTTCCATGGAACGGAGTCAACGCAACCGTGATCAATGACCTAAAGTTTGGGCGGGCTTGCTGGCAGCACTTCAGTTTTTAGACCGACTATAGGTCAGGAGCCTTGATTCGCCCGTGAGACGAGCGGAGATTCAAGACGTTTTGACCACGGAGTGATCAACGACTATCGATGTGTCGTTGATTTCTCCGAAATCTCAACGAGCCGAGAATTTTGACTATGAAGAACCAAGAACCTTTGCCGAGCCAAGACTTGTTCTCTCCATCTTTCGTTTAATTCAGAATCAATAAGGACCATACTAAATGGTTTCCCTTGGCTAGAACAATCAGCAAAAACAAACCACTCATTGCACCGCCAGATGCTAATGTCTACGGCTTATACGTTTTTGGATAGACTCAAGTCCTTGCAAGCTACGCGCCTTTGTTGCTCTCAGGCTTCAAAACGCGATCGAAAAATTCGCTTTGCGTTGTCCCAGCGCCTCGACCAAGACCATGACCACCGTTGGGCCAGAATCGACTTTCGTAAGGCTTGCCTGCTTTGTCTAAAGCTTCGATCAACTGAAACGCATTGTTTGGATGAACGTTGTCATCCAGCATCCCGTGCATGATCAGCAGCTTGCCTTTGAAATCTTTCACGTACGTCATCGCCGCACCGGCATCATAGCCCTTCGAATTGAGCTGTGGCGTACTCATGTAGCGCTCGGTGTAAATCGTGTCGTAGTTTCGCCAATCCGTTGGACCGGCCCGATCAACCGCCGCCGTGTAAACGTCCGGGTGTTTGAAAATCCCAAGGGCCGCCATGAATCCCCCGTACGAATGACCAACGATTCCAACCCGATCTCCGTCGACATAAGGCCGCTTTCGAAGCAACCGAATCGCATCGGCATGATCCTGAATATCAACGTCGCCCAGTCGCAAGTATGCGGCTCCGAGAAACGCCTTTCCACGGCCACCCGTGCCTCGGTTATTGACTTTAACGACCAAGTATCCACGCTTGCATTCGCCTCGCTCTGATCCAACGTATCTCGCACTAATTTCGTTCGAACCAGGGCCACCATAAAGTGCGTTGATGATTGGATAGCTTTTTGATTCATCGAAATTTTTTGGCTTATACAGCACACCGTAAATGTCGAATTTCCCATCGTCAGATTTGAACGTGAACATTTCAGCCAGATTGGCTGGCGAGTCAAAATCGGATTCCGCAATATTGGCAACGAACGTGCCATCGGTTTTGTAGAGCGCGGTGCAGGGCGGTCGGTTAACTTCTTCGTATTGAGCAATCAACCATTTTCGATCGGGAGAAAGTTGAAAATTGGAATGATGAAAATCCAATGAAGTGACTCGACGCTGATCTTCACCATCAAGCCCAACCAAGTGAAACTGGCTGTAGTAGGGATTCTTTTCTGCGCTATTGGCAACGAAGCTCATCAGATTCTCGTCTTCCATCAATTCAAACGAACTGATCTGAAAGTCGCCGCTGGTGACCGTGTGATAGAACTTTCCTGTTAGGTCACGCACCTCATAGTGAGTGAATCCCGTTTTATCAGTCGGCCAAAGGAATCGCTTTTTGTCCTCTAGAAAAGCCATCACTGGCGAATTTTTTTGCCATGTTTCCTGCTTCTCTTCGACGATCGTTTCGCATTTCCCCGTATCAAGATTTATCGCAAGAACTTTCAAGTGCTTTTGTAAACGATCGGTCCAATTCACCAGCATCACATCGCCCAGCGGAGAAAGCCGGACGCCGAAAATGTATTCTTCGCCTGATCCTCCCACGTTGACGCGAGTCGTTTTCTTGGTTTCAAGATCGTAGACGAATAGTTCTGCAGCAGGGTTTTTTGCTCCAGCCTTTGCGTAGTACTCAGGATAAAGCTCCGTATTAATCTCCGACCAACCACGCAACAAATAGAATTTCTCAACGTCGGTGTCATCGAACTTGTAATAGACGATCTTCTTCGAATCGGCCGACCACCACATCGCTTTTGTCTGCCGAAGTTCCTCGCCGTACACCCAACTCGCAGTTCCGTAATGAATATTTTCATCACCATCGGTCGTCACGTTGACGACCTCTTTGGATTCGGTGTTTTCAAGGACTAGATTCCAATCCTTATACTCGGCAACCCATTTCTCGTCTGGTGATTTCACTTTTGTGTACTGACGTCCGCGTGAAGGACGACCGATGTACTCGCCGGTGTTGCCAGCTTCTTGGCGGGAACGACGGCGAAACGCACGTGGCGTTTCTGTTTGTTTGTTTTCGTCTTTTTTGACTTCAACTTCAGATGGCGTGTTTGTCACCAAGTCATAACGAAAGCGTTTGCCTTGACTGGTGAATTCAACAGACTTTCCATCTTCATTCCAAACAACTTTCGAAACGATCCCCGGACCGCTCGCTGCACGTCCGAATCTCTGCGCATTGGCTTTGGAAATCAAACCACAAACGAAACATGCCATCATCGCCAGTTTGAAAATGGCCAAGTTAAAAGTCAATTTGCTCACGTGAATTCCTTTGTAGTTCGATTGGCGACGATCAATTGTAATCCAACGGAATTCAATTCTCCATCCACGACAATGCAATTGCAAAGAACGAATCCATGCAGGGCTTCGTAGCGTCATAGGGACCGGATCGAACATGAAAGTCGACAAAGTAGTGGGCCCCACGCGCAAACCAAGGGCCCGAACCCCCACCCAAAAAAACCACACGGTACC
>CAYMFZ010000120.1:4945-11612 GCA_964389585.1 uncultured Pirellulaceae bacterium
GCCGAAGGCGCTAGCCTCGGGCCAGAACCACCAGCAAAACAAGCCACTCGTTCCGCTGGCCCGAGGCTTGCGCCTACGGCTCACAACGTCCGGGAAGGGCGCTAAGTTCGTCTAGTTAAAAAGGAGGCGAAACATCTTACTTGCCTCACGAAATCGCGAACGATTGCAGTTCAACGCGTTTCTCAAATCACTTTTGAAATTTGAGCAGCTCGTCGTAGATCGTCGCAACGCCGCGGGCCATGCTTAAGTCCGACAGCTCATTACGCTGACGCTCAACCGCACTTTCACTCATTGTGATCCAGCGGCTGTTATCACCAATTAAACTCTCCAGCTTTCCTGCCAAGTCGCTGGCGTTGGAGGGTTCAAAAATCAAACCATCGATTCCGTCCCGAACGGCTTCTGGAATGCCTTCGACTCGACTTGCGACGACGGGAATAGCATTGGCCATCGACTCGAGCACGACCATAGGCAGGCCTTCACCGTAGAGACTGGGTAAGACGAACAAGTCCATTTGCCGCAATTGCTCGTTGACATTGGTTTGGAAACCGGTCCACTCGATCATGCTTCCAATGCCAAGCTTTTCGACTCGTTCCAAGATTTCGTTCTCGTACTCTTGGGTTTCAAACGGTCCAACGGCTCGAAGCTTGACTTCAATGTTCTTTTCTTTCAGGATCGCAAGCGCATCCAACAAGACTTCTGTTCCTTTGCGTGGACGAAACAAAGCCATCGTGCCAATGGTCCAAACTTTCCTAGGCTCAGCTCTCTCGGGTAAATCGTTGATCGCCGCAACACCATTGGAGACGACTGAAATTTTGTTCGCGTCGTGCCCCAGTTCCTTCATGTAGCCTGCGAGGCTATTGGAAACGCAGATCATTTTGTCGACGCCTGAGAGGCTCCAAGTCTCCATCATCGTATTGAATTTGTTGGCGAACCCACGTTCTGAATCGCGACCGACAGGACTGTGAACATGGTAAACGAGTGGGCATTTCACCTTTCTCGCCGCCAGCCGACCAATCAACAGAGTTCGCGGAGTGTGAGCATGAATTAATTGATAGTCGTTTTCTTTAACCACTTTGGCGACACGACCTGCGCACCAAACATCAAGCTTCGACTTCATTGGCGTTTCGAAAAGCTCACACTGCTGAGAGTGTCGAACATTGGGAAACTTGTCTGGCTTGACGCATGCGAATCCGACTTCGTAACCGAATCGTGGCATTGCCATTGCAAGCAAATCCTGCACTCGCTCAGCGCCGGAAAAATGCTCACCATTGATTAGGTGCAGCACTTTGAGTGTGTCGACTCCAACTAAATTTTCGTTGGAAGCAGATTTATTGTTCGACAGTTCAGTGGCCTTGATGATCACGGAGAAGCTTTCGTGGGATTGCAATCGGACTCGAAAAAACGCTACTCAAACTTAGGTCACGTTCTCTCGCGAATTGGGATGCAAAACAGCGAAAGCCTCAGCCTGTTTGATCGTTTTAGAATCACCAACCTCTAATCCGAATAACCGACACAATGAGCATCGCGCAGCGTTGCGACCGAAGCCAATTCCAATGCCGTCACTGCAAAGTCGCAATTCCAAATGAGCCGAAGACCGTAAGGCCATGAGCTGCCATGAGCTGAATCGCCCTTGAATCGTGCTTAACGTAGCCATTTGCCAAATCACTTTAGCTGACTGCAGCCCGGTCGCTTACGCGTCACGGCTCAATTAGAGCCAAGAAAAGTAAGAGCCATTCGGCGAACGACACTTTCAAGCTCTTTTCAAACCGGATACTTCCAAAGCATCGCAAAGATCAAACCCAAAACCAATCCGTAAACAATGCCATCGACAATATCACTCCACATTTTTGCCTTGAACCAAATTCGGTGGCAAATGCTACTTGAACCGTAGACAAGGACACCGATCGTGCCCGCGACGCGAAAAACGCGCATGAAGTCGGTTGTTGCATCCGCCGGATCACAAGCGACATGCGTAATGTAGGCGATGGTCAAAACGGTAACCAAAAAATAGCCAATCGTTTTCGCCATATTCAAACCCATGTTCGGGTTGTCATAGACGTTCAATGTCCCCATCGGTCCCTGTTCATATTTTTCGCGAAACTCCTTGGTGCCTTGATCGGCTTTGGAGTCGGCATAAGGGAACATGTAATTGCCGGGAGCGATTTTCAAATTCCTGACTTGTTGCATGACCTCTTCTTCAGCCTCAAGCTTTTTGAAGTCATTAAAGTGATGAGGCAAAACCACCCAAGCCAGAAAGCTACAAATCCAAAGGATAATCGTGCCAACCAAAATCGGCACCCAAAGATCTACAAGAAACTCCATCACTGACTCCAAGGGAAGTGAAATTGAAAAACCAAAACGTTCAGGTTTCAATCACTTGTTTAACGTCAGCAAGAGACGAATGCAATCTCTGAAATACGATCGCTGAATTCGACTACCACTCCATTTCGCAAACACCCCATTGCCCTCGGTTTTCATCAACGGCGACCACGATTTTCTCAATACCCTCGCCAAATTTTGCTTTGGTTGCAGATTTCAATTCCACCGCAATATGCCGCGCCATCAGTTCAGCCGTGGTGTTGGCGATCGGCAAAAGTGCGCAGTCTTCGTTGGGAAAGATCCAACGCTTTGCTTCGAAAGTTGCTGTGACTTCTTTGCCATCATCAACGACTTTAATCATTGGATGTTTCGTTGGCAGCACGACTCGATGATCAAGTGTCCCAACAATTTGCGTTAATGAATCTCGCAGGGCGATAAAGTCGACGACGTAACCGTTTTCATCGAGCGGCCCCACGACTTCGCATTTGACACGATAATTGTGTCCATGAATCGACTCGCAAGTGTTGCCATTGAAAGTGATAAAATGTGCGGCACTGAAAACGAGATTGTCTTTTTCAAGACTGACGCGAAAGGTTTCTTTTGTCATCAGAGTTTGAACTTTCGAGTATCGGAATGATCAAGCGATTACCGATTTGGTCGATTGTAAGAGTAAGTACAATTTAAGCTTTGAATTGTCTGAGAATACCACTATAGTGAGGCGTGTTGTTTCTTCATCAAGACAACCAGGTTGCCTTTTCTAAACGCTCAGGAGTAGATATGCCTTCTCATCGTTTTCAGCCTCGCCAAGCTTTTACATTGGTCGAGTTGCTCGTCGTGATCGCCATTATTGGAATTCTAGTTGGCATGCTATTGCCTGCTGTTCAAAAAGTTCGGGAAGCCGCTCGTCGGACCTCCTGCTTGAACAACATTCGACAAGTTATCTTAGCTTGTCACAATTATCAAAGTTCCAATCTCAAGTTTCCCACGGCAGCGCATATTCTTCCAAACGGCGAAAACCGAACTTGGGTTGCGACAATATTGCCGTTTATCGATCAACAGAACTTGGTTGATGATATCAAGAGCGGTCTTTCTCCACGGCAGCTCTCGCGTGAAAACCGGATTTCGACGTTGTTATGCCCATCAATTACAAAGGATGACGAGTTTGCAACACGAAACATTGAGGATACAAGCGTGCGCGAAAAAGAGAAACTTTATGTAAGTAACTACTTCGCCTGTTTAGGTTCTCTTTATGAAAACTCAGACGCATCGTATAGCTATGACAAGTATTCGTGGGCCGCCCCTGGGTACGCGGACATTGGCTTAAGTGGCGTATTTTCTCCGAAAACTACTGATCGGCTGGATGCGACAAAACTCGATTTCCGGCGTAGAAACGGAAAGAGCTTTAGTGACTGTCGCGATGGATCGTCCAACACAATCGCAATTATGGAAGTTTCTCGATTTGAAATGAGTCAATGGGTAATACCAAGATATGGTTGGGCATATGGATTCAGCTATTCCAAAGAGAAAGGAGTTGAGGTTGTTTTTCAAGCCAACGGCATATCTGGAAATAGATACCTTAAGGTGCCAACGCCAATTAATTCCAAAGCCACTCAAGGTAGTCTTCAAGCAGCAGGCAGCAATCATTCTGGTGGTTGCCAATTTGCAATGATGGATGGCTCGGCAAAATTTGTGAACGAGAACGTCGACATGGATAATTACTTAGCCGCTGGCAGCCTAAGTGATGGTCAAGACAGTTCACTCGAGTAGCTGATTCTGGCCCCTAACCAAACGGCGGCTTGATATCGCCGTTGTGGATTCCGACGAATAAACTCGCGGCGATCAGGTCGGCGGTTGTACCTGGGTTTCGACGATTGCCATCGGAGCGCAACCAAAAATCCAAATCGGCAATCTCCATCCAAAAAGCTTCTTTGTCTGATGCGTTTACTTCAGCACCAGTTCCAATTCGATGCAATTTATCAACGGCTTTACCGGCGCGCAATTGACTTTGCTCTGCGATCTCCAAACCACATTTTCGCATGATCAACGAATCAGGTTCACTCGCCATGGCAATCACGTAAGCCAGCACGATTGCCGAGGGAAGATCCTCAAAGACGGATCGACCGTAGACAAGTCTCTGAATGTTGGTGTCGATCACATCTAGAAAACCATTCGTGTATTGGCGAGCAACAGAGTCACGATCAGCCGCCAATTCCATCGCCGCAAGCAAATTCAGTTCGCCGGCGTTTGGCGAATTTACATCCATCGTTTCCGATTCGCCCAGACCACCGGGTTTGGCAATTCGAATCGCCTCGAAAACGTTTGCTGCGTCTTCCTCAGTTGCAGAATTGAAGAAGCTCGACATCTGCTCGGTCGAAATCGGGACGCCAGAATTGGAAGCGGCAACTTTTGCGAGTGGGACCAACAACAGAATCATGCCAAGATTGGTATTGGTCCCAACGGCTTGCCGCGTTTGATTGACGGCTTCAAGGATCGTCAATCCAAGTGGCTGATTGGCAAAAGACTCGATCACGTTTCCCAACACCACCCCGCTTGTCGCGAAATCGTAGAATGTCGCGTCTTCGAAGTCGGCACCGCGATGGACATTGCCCGGCTTGGGAGCGCTGCCTTCCAACATACAAGCCAGCGTCGCGATGGCACCGGGTGAAAGATTGATTTTGCTCACGATTGATGACGACTCAAGAATTCAGAGACCGTTGAATCAACTTGGTCTGCAGCGTCTTCAATCACGTAATGCCCTGCGTCTTCGATTTTGTGAACTTCCGCGTCGGGCCAGTGATAGT
The DNA here is from genome assembly GCA_964389585.1 of uncultured Pirellulaceae bacterium. GTDB lineage: Bacteria > Planctomycetota > Planctomycetia > Pirellulales > Pirellulaceae > Mariniblastus. The sequence goes on from CAYMFZ010000120.1 coordinate 10,066, forward strand.
TTAGTCGCTCCAAACATTCTGGGCGGAAGCACCAATCTTTCATGCCCCACATCATTAGAATTGGCCAGTCCGCAACTGACGCGAGGCCAGATTCGATCTGCTCCAACACATCCCAAGTCCGATGGCCTCTTCGCAGTGGAATGTCTTTCACAAAATTATAAATCGCAACTCGATTACTCCAATTGTCGTACGGAGCCAGCATTCCATTGGCAACATTGTCAGGCAGTCCGCCATCCCGTTCGGTTGCCATATACGTTGCCGCACGCGCGAACATATTGAATCCTTGAACGCCGATCTTACCAATCAACGGCCAACGACAAACTCGAATTCGAAAAGGGCAATACGGCGGGGGAAAAGCGGCTGTGTTGAACAGCACGATCTTCTTGAAGCGTTCTTTGCGAGCCAGCAAAGCCCCCATCCCGATCGAACCACCCCAATCGTGCGCCATCAGAGTCACGTTTGTCAGGTCGAGTTCGTCAATCAGCTTGCAAAGATTGTCGATATGGGTTTGCAAACAATAGTCGGCCGTCGAAGGCTTGTCACTCATTCCGCAACCAAGATGATCAATCGCAATCGTACGATGTCGATCGCTCAAGCTCCCAATTAGTCGCCGCCAATAAAATGACCAAGTCGGGTTACCATGAACCATTAAGACGGGATCACCCGAAGTTTCGCCACCCTCGTCGATGTAGTGAAGCTTGTTACCGCCTAGCTCGAGAAAATTCGATTTGAACGGAAAATCGCAACGCCATGTTTCATCGTTAAAGGCGGGAGTTGAAATGGATGCCACGTTGATTTGCTATCGATCAAAAATTCATGCTGGACTGCGCAGTCGAAGCTTGTACTGCTTTCGCAACATCCTAACATTTTTTGACTGTAGAATCAGGTGCCGCCCAAGCTATTCTTGTCGAACTCGAAGCCTTCTTCCCTCGACAAAGCAGTCAAACAGTTCAATCCGTTTCGGCTTTGTCGGATTGATCACTTTGGCAAACATCTGCCCTGTGGCTTCTGCCAAGTTCTCGTAGATATAAACCGAGACACCAAACTTACCAAACGAATCTTGGACGATGCTCAGAACCTTTGACCAATTTTCCCTCGATCCATTCATCCCAATTTGAGGGAGATGAATCGTGGCTCCGATTCGCTGCGCTTTCTTTCCGACGGTGGCCAGGCATTTCGCAAGAACCTTATATCGAATTGGCCTCACGCCAGATTTATGACGGGTACCTCGCTCCCCAACCATATTCGCAACACGAACGATCCGGTTGACATGTGTTCTGTTGACGTTGACGAATTGCACCGAACCCAATCCAAAATCGTTGCGTGAACGACCGCGAAACCATTGGCTATACGAGCGTTCGGCTTCAGGCCAACCTCTGGCGATTTCACGTGCATTTCGACCGCACCAAATACCAAGATCGTTGCAGACATGGCCGATGATTTGCGGACCGAGTGATTTAGGTTTGGAGATACTCCCAGTTACGAAGATCAATTTTCCCATGGGACTGACAATCGTTCGCTTCGAGTTTCCTCTCGCGAGACGACCA
>CAYMFZ010000121.1:0-3962 GCA_964389585.1 uncultured Pirellulaceae bacterium
GGGGTGCCCGTGCGGCGGGGGGCAAAGCTCCCCAAGAGCACAAAACAAAGCGCGCCGGGCCCCCCCCCCCATAACCCGTCGGGGGCCCCCGCGGGCCCGCCACCGGGCCACGGCTCACGGAAACTAGCACTGGCCACTTATGTCACGGCTCAGAAACTCATCGTAAAGATACCTGAGATACTCAAAATCACGGATGGACTCGGGTTAACACGGATAATTACGTTCCATGTGATCTAAATCATCCATGTCGACCGCTGCCAATCCGAGATTACAACTTAAATGGACTTGGCCAATGACTCAGCTTCTTCGACCGATGAGATTTCGCCATCAAGCTGCGCCCGCCGGACTTCATGCAGAATCGTTTTGAATTTGGGACCACTCTTGATTCCCATTTGAATCAAATCGCCGCCGGACAAGAACGGTTTTGGATCAAGTTTTTCCTTGCCCCACCCGAGTCGCTCTCGGCAAAACTTTGCGCCTCGCGATCCGGAATCTTGACGCGATTCGACAACCGCCAACGCATGATCAATATCTCGATGCAACAGCATTGGCTGAATCTTTGACCAAGGCAACTGTTCTGCCTGATCAAGCGTTGACCAATGTTTGCAAATCCACTCAATCGTTTTCCGTTCATCGTTTGAAAGCTTCCACTGGTCGACGATTTGAGCAACGCCCATTGCGTCAATTATTGGCGCGAGCAAAATCGCAGCGGCGGCGGAAAAGCTCTCATCATTTAGCCTTTTCAAGCTCGCAAGCGTCTGCCCCCAAGTTTGCGAATCGCGATAAAGCGAAGATCCTTCATTCAATATCTCACCAAGCAAACCGCTTTCCTTTAGCAACGTTACTGCAATCGCTCGATTGGGACTCGAAAGCATTCGGCGCATCTCGGCACCGATCCTTTCTCCGCTGACGACAGAAATTTCACCGGCTCGTTTTTGAATCGCCGCCATGGTTTCGGATTCCAACGAAAATCCGAATGTCGCAGCAAACCGAACGCCGCGCAACATCCGAAGCTTATCCTCTTCGATCCGCTCATGTGGATTCCTGATCGCCCGAATTTGACGCTTTGCAAGATCCTCTTGACCACCAACGTAGTCATGGATCTCCTCAAGTATCGGATCGAAAAACATTCCGTTAATTGTGAAATCACGACGAAGTGCGTCCTCGCGCGCGTCAGTGAATTCAACCGAGTCAGGTCGACGCCCGTCAGAGTAACCGCCATCCCGCCGAAACGTAGCGACCTCGATTGGATCCGCGGACTTAGGGCCAAGCACGGTGATCACGCCGAATGACGCCCCAATTGGGAGCGTGCGTTTCTTACCAAACACTTTGCGGACTTGCTCAGGCGTCGCGCTCGTGGCAACGTCATAGTCTTTGGGTGTGCGGCCAACCAACTGATCGCGCACACAACCACCGGCCCACAAAGCTTGATGGCCGGCGGATTGAAGTGTCTTGACGACGTCGATTGCGAATTCGCGCGAGGTCACAGAAGTTTTCTAAGTCGATAATAAAACAGAGATGCGGATTAACCGTTTACTCAAGGCTTGTCACCTCAAGACTTTCCAAGAGAGTTGTGAAAATAAATTCAAATGATTCAACATCCTAGTAAGAGTCTAGCAGAATTTTAAAGTTCACTTGCAACCGCCGAATTGCTCTTAACAAGCTCAAGTTCACACGAACTCATTTCAAAATTTTCACATCTGTTTCGAGTAAAAGATAGTCGTTGATTGCTCCGCAATCATAACGGAACCACCAAGAAATTCTCAATTCCGGTACGACAGAACCCTGAGTTGCGATCGACAATTGAAAAGCGTTAGTGCAGGACTTAACCATTGAATTTGAGACTTGATTTGGATTGTTTGAATCTAGTTGGAGTGGAATGGACTGGATAAGTTGAGCTGGATTGAGTTGGCTCGGGTTGGAAAAACGAACGATGGATTGAAGTCTCGAATTTGGGCTCGTTTTGACCGCGGAGCGATCAACGACTATCGATCTCAATCTCAATCTCAATCTCAACTTTCAACTTTCAACTTTCAACTTTCAAAATAGGTATAGCCCTGCAAGCTTTCGCTGAACAACTTCAACATCTCTTGCCGCTGAGCAACAGATATTATTGCTTGATCAACCGCCCTCTCTACTCGAGATTGAAACTGCTCGTAAAGCTCTTCAGGCTTGAACTCCACATAACTCAAAACGTCACCGATACTGTCGCCTTTTAATTCGTGTACAAACTCGATCTTTCCTTTTTCAGTGACTCGAACACTGACGACGTTGGTGTCTCCAAACAAATTGTGAAGATCACCCAGCGTTTCCTGATACGCTCCAACAAGAAAAACACCTAAACAATACTCTTCACCTTCAACCAAAGGGTGCAACCTGATTGTCGTCGAGTTCTGCTCCGTTCCCACAAATTGATTCAATTGTCCATCGCAATCACAAGTAAGATCACCAATGATCGCGTTCCTCGTCGGCTCTTCATCAAGTCGATGAACAGGCATGACAGGAAAAATTTGGTTGATCGCCCACGCATCGGGCAAAGATTGAAACACGCTGAAGTTGCCGTAGTAAATGTCGGACAACGAGTCCTTGATTGATTTTAGGCCAGCCGGAGGGCGAGTCATTTTTGGAACTTGACTGGCGACTTCATGAAGAATCGTCAAACAAATATTTTCAGCCAACGCTCGCTCACGCAGACTAATCTCTCCGACACGAAACGCCATTCTCGCTTGGTCGCGATAGTAAATAGCGTCATTAAAATTCTCTTGCAACCGCCGGATCTTGATGTGTTGCAAAATATCAATCAACAAATCAATCGATTCGTGGATGCCTTCGGGAATTGGGTCGGGCAGCGGGTGAGGCTGAAAATCATTCACGTCCAGGACATTGAACAACAGCACCGACATTGGCGCAACTGTCCAACGCCCAGACTCCGTAACCACCGTCGGATGTGCAACCTCGTATGGATCCAGCGCCGCCATAATCGACTCAATCACATCGATGCAATATTCGTCGAGTTCGTAGTTGCGAGAATGGCCTTCGAGACTGGCTGAGCCGTCGTAGTCTACCGCCAAACCGCCACCGAGATTAAAGAAGCCCATCGCAGCGCCTTCTTCAATCAAGTTGCGGTAGAACCGACAAGCTTCGGTGATGCCGTCACGGATGTTGCGAATGTTTGGGATCTGACTGCCAAGATGAAAATGCATCATCTGCAAGCAATGGAGCATCCCCGCGTTCCGCAATTCGTCAACGACTTCGATTAGCTGAACCGTCGTGAGCCCAAACAGACTTCGGTCGCCGCTGTCTCCACTCCAGTGCCCATCGACTTCGGTTGCAAGTTTCACTCGAACGCCGAGCAGGGGCTCGATTCCCCACTTTTTTGCTTGCTTCAAAATGACAGGAAGTTCTTTGGGGGTTTCAATCACAAAGAAGATTTGCATGCCCATTCGCCGAGCCTGCAAACCGAGATCAATGAACTCTTCATCCTTGTAACCATTGCAAACGACCAGCCCTTCGTGAGAATTCTGCGTCGCCATCGCAATCAACAACTCGGCTTTGCTTCCCGCCTCAAATCCATGCTTGAACCGCTCGCCAAACCTCGCGATTTCGGCAATCACGTGGCTTTGCTGATTGACTTTGATCGGGAAGACACCACGAAACTCGCCGTGGTAATTGGAAACCTCAATTGCATTTGCGAAGCACTCATTAAGCTGCGTGATTCGGTCATCCACCAAATTTTCGAAACGCAGCATGACGGGCATGTCGAGTCCGCGCGACTCAAGCCCCTGTAGAATTTCGGAAAACTCAACCGTCTGCACGCCAGCCGTCGTCGGCGCATTGACCACTGCGTTGCCGGATTCAGCGATGTCGAAATACCCTAAGCCCCAGCCTTTGGTGCCGTAGATTCCCCGAGCGTCGTCGATCGTCCAGGAATTCGAACCTTGTTTTTCAACTGAGTCTTTTTT
>CAYMFZ010000121.1:3972-11605 GCA_964389585.1 uncultured Pirellulaceae bacterium
GGCTGGAACACTTCGGCTTAAGCGACGCTTATTAACGTCTTTGTCAGCAATTTGGTCAGGCGTATGCAATCAATTGGCCTTTGTTTCTCGAATCGGCAAAGCAACATCGTAACAAGTAAACTCTTATTGCGGCGACTCAAACGAGACTTTACTTGAGAAAGCTGATTCAATTCTTGGCACGTTTTTGCTTTGCCCCTTTCGATTTCCTCTTGTCGTTCTTTTTGTTGGCTGGGATTGAGAACTCAAAAGCGTCACCAATCATCTCTTCGGCCTTAGATTTTTGCTCAGGTTCAAGTTTCGAAAGCAACCTTCCTCGGGCTTTCTCTTGCAGTTTGGCAATCTCGCGAGCCAAATCGGTTTCGACTTCTTTTTCGAACGCCCGAAGCTCATCTGATTGCCCTTCCGTAATTTCAAGTTCCGACTTAATCGGATCGCGAGTTAAGACTTCGACCAAGCTTCTTCTCCGCAACAACGATTGCATCTTGATTTGTTGCAGCCGTTTGACTTGGTGAGGCAACAAGACGGCACGCAATTCCGACTGAGCCTCATCACGGATTCCCTGAATTTGACTGATGACATTGTCTGAATCTGAAAAGTCAATTTCGCGCAGCCGACCTCCAAGGCGTTTTTGAATTTCCGCATGCCGATTTCGCAAGTCCTCGAATTGATCGTCGACCATTTCAATGTCAGCCCGAACTCGTGGATCGGCTAACAAACCCAATTCGCTGCCCGATGTGTCAAAACGTTTTGCGGTTGAACCGATTTGGTTTCCCAACGCGATATCATTGATCATTGGAATTAACGCACGCATTTCCGGGCTGCCAGATGCCGCCCGCTTGGCGGACCCCATGAACTGGTTGTATTCCTCTTGGGTTTCAAACATTCCAGAAGAGTCTTCACTCCACTGACCATGCAAATTCGAATTGCCAAACGCAAGTCCAAACAGCAATGCAGCGATAAGAGTCAATAAGCTTGTTTTCATATCATCCTCATTCTCTGAATCTGAATTTTGTTAAGTTGATAATGCGTGCGCCCACCATTCAATTTTTGATATTGCGTTTTGAATTCCAAAGAAACACCAATCGCTATTGAGTTTCAGAGGAACGCCAAGTGATAGGCTGGGACTTTAGTCCCAGTTACACACCCTGTAATTAAAGAGTCTCGGAGAGACGACATGCGTGTTGAATCAAACCGAAAACACATACGTCCCATCGAGACTAACAATTCGTCAAACAGTTTTGCCAGACAAAAGCCCAACGTCATCATCAGCCGTCGCTTCCCCGACTAGACGCAACGTTAAAACATTCGCAACAAGGCTATCATCAATCTGACTTTTTCGAACAATACTATTAGAGGACATTTCAAAACCTAAAATCGTGCGATCATCGTAGTGGGATTCGCCAGAATTCCCTTTGTTTTGAAAGCGAGCTGGGACTTCTGGCGAAGTCCACTACAGGTTTTGAAATACCCTCTAGTTAAACAATCTTTGCAGACCCTAAACTAAAAGCCAATGACTCAGCCTTCAAAAAACCAATCAAGTCGCGAACTACCGATCGAAATCGACGTTGCATCCGTCAAACAACTTCTTGACGAGCAAGCCAACGCTGCGGGCGACTTCTTGCTGATTGACTGCCGCGAAACCAACGAGTTTGAGTTCTGCAACATCGCCGGCGCAAAACTGATTCCGATGAATGAGACTCCCAATCGGCTGGGTGAACTTGAGCCGCATCGAAACTCACGAATTGTTGTCCATTGCCACCACGGTGGGCGAAGCTTTCAAGTCGTTCAGTATTTGCGAAGCCAAGGATTCGACAAAGCGCAAAACATGACAGGCGGAATCGACGTCTGGAGCCAACAGATCGATACAGAAATTCCTCGATATTGAACCGGATGGATGAGCGATGCGACTGTGAGTATAAACTCAAGACAATCACTAGCCATCCTGTCGAGTGCCGTCTTCAACGAACGCTTTGAGCCCATCGGTGAACAACTGCAGCCAACCGTCGCCTAGCGATTGAACCGACTTTAGATCCATTTTGCCTTGGTGGGCGTCTGACACTTTTAAGACGCACGCGTTGTCAGGGTCCACTTTTGATTTTTCAAGCGCGAGCTTTAAGTGGCTTGTCGAGGGGCCACCCCAATCCGGAGCGAGGAAACCGACGAGGTAAACCTTGAACTCGACAGGCTGATAGAATTGCACCTGGTACCACTGCAACTCCCCTGCCCCATCTACTCTTTCGACCAGGCCTTCACCACCGGGAGTCGGATCGAATGTGACGATCGAACCTTTGCCAGTCATGTGGAAATCGGGAAGCCACCAACAATTAATCTCCTCGAAAATGGCTGTCCAAACGCGCTCGCGCGTCGCCGCGATGGGAACCTCAAACTCATACTGAACGCATCTCGCGTCCGTTGCTTTCGCCTCGATCATGACTGGCCTTTTTGTTCACAATTTGTCTGGCCCCAACTTAGCAGCTACGCTGACTCGATCAAACATTCTGTGGCTCAATTTATGTAGCCTGCAAAGGCAAAATACAATTCGACTTTCGTTGAATGTCGTTTTACGTTTTGGTGGGTAACTTCTGCCGGAAGTTTCCAAGACTCACGCAAGCGCCGATTTCTGTGGGCGTTTTATAGACAAGGAAACCAACCACCAGCTTGGTAACTCTCGGCAAGAGTCACCCACTAAATTTCACCTAACGCGAAAAGAAATTCGGTCGTGGCGAGAACGGCAGGCGTAAGGTCAACGAAATTGCAGATTGATTCTTTAAAGGGAAGACATCAAAATCATTCGACGCAGCGACACGCGAACGCTGATTTTGAATATCCCAAGTTCCAACAGAGACATCTGTGACTTCGAATCCAACGAAAAAATTCGATCTCTCTACCAAAGCCGTTTGGGCGTATGGACTGATGCTGGCCGTCGTCATGGAAGTCGCAACACTTGTTGTGCGATTTGGATTCGGCTGGCAAACAACTCGCGACACGCAATGGTTGAGACAATTTACGTTTGGATTTCGGATCCATCACGGCTACGTTGGCCTGGCGATGATCGCCTTCGCCGCAGTAGTTTTCTATTTGCTGGCAAGAAGAGACCAAGCAAGATCAAGCACTTTATTCACTTGGTTGAAATTGCTTTGGGTGATTGGAATCGGGTTAATAGTTTCCGATCTGGCGCATCACTTCTTGGTGATTTGGCCGTCGACGGGTTCGCCACAATTTGACTTGATCTACTGATCTAATTCGTAGCCGGCTTGCGAATCAACAACCAGACAAAACCAGTTCGACGCGTGTTTTCAAATTTCGTGCGAGCGTTGAAGACCTCGCTAAACTGCTGACTTAGTTCCTCCATCTTGGCTTCTAGTTCTGGACTCGTTTCCTCTCCACGCTCGGCCAATTTTTCGAACTCCTCGTAGATGGGAGATTGCTTTTTTGAAAGTTGCGCGATCGCCTTGTCGTTTTCCGACTTAAGCCGTTTGCACTCTTCTTCCGACAGGCCCTCAACCGGATTGACGATCGTTGCGGAATCTCCAACAAGCAAATCTAGCAACCCATCACCATTGAAATCGTGCGTCCAGACACGCGTCGAAGGAGACATTTGAATTTCTTCATTGTTGGAAGTCGTTTGCTGGTGAAGGCTCGAGTACTCAACCAATTGCTTGAACTTCTCCCACTTAGGTGATTCGCGAGTTCCAGAATTTTCAGAATAGAGAACGCCGCCATCGCCGGACCCACTCAGCAGATCAAGATCTCCATCGTTATCCCAATCAGTCAAATGAGGTCCTGAGTGGTAGCTGGGCGATTTGATAGGCAATTCGATTGGAGACACAGAAAGACTCTGCTCGCCGTTTTCCTCATCCGCTTTGTTCTCGTAAAGATAAAAATTCGAAAGGAAACACCCCACGACCAAATCCAAATCTCCATCGCCGTCATAGTCAACGGCGTGTTGCTGTGTGCAAATTGCGAGCGTTTGTTGATCTTCGTTTGCGTCTGTTATCTCCACGTTCTCAAGTGGGTCACCGTTGGCATTCTTAAGTGAAACGGAAGCTCCAAAATCAAGACCGCCCTTGCCTTTCAAAATTTGAATTTGACCGGCTTCAGCTTCATCCGTCCAATAGCAACCCGAAAGAATATCCAGCTTTCCATCTTGATCCCAATCCACAAACTGTGGAGTCGAACTCGTGCATCACCAAACCCCTGGGACAACCGCTTTCTCATCACCAGTCATCAGCCATTCAGGTTTTGCGAACTCCCAAGAATTCTTGTCCTTCGAAATATTCTTGCAAAACTGCATGTATCCTTCATTGAATTGCCCCACAACCAAGTCAAGCTTTTCATCGCCATCGACATCGGCGAGCGTGGGACAGGCGTAGCCAGGTTCTTCAACAGAAACGTATTCTCCACCGGCTTTGATCCGCACTGGAGTTTCAAATTCGAAGCCGGCGTGAGGTGCTGCGTCCTTCACGGGGTAAGCCATAGACGATTCTTCCACTTCAGCACTAACGTCTGATTTTCCGTCAATCTGACCAACGGATTTTTCAGTTTTGTTGCACCCAATTGGTAAACAAAGTAACAACATCGCCAGCGTTAATAGGAAGCGAATTTTCATAGTGGTCTCGAGCGAAAAAACAAATACTGTTTGCACTTCACATCTTAAGTCGGCGAAAGATCGACTGCAAATCGGAGTCAAACTAGGCAGGAATCCGCTTGCCGATTGAGGCTTTCAAAAAGCGGACCACAGATTTCGCCCAAGAGGCTTTGCTGCTCTTTCGACCACGCCTCAAAAGCAGGAAACCGACCTTCGGTTCGCGTTGCACGTTGATTAACGGGAGGCCGAACATGATTGGCTAATTTTAGTCCTGTAAATCTCTCGAACCCATCCAGTCGACCTTTGATCAAATCATCGAAACGCAAGGTCAAAAACGGCTGACCTGTTTTCGTCGCAATCATTTTCAAGTCATTCACGATCCGTTGATTTGCGTTGTACCAATGGTGACAAAATTTTTCGAATGGCGGAGCCTCTGACGGGCCACCCAAAGAACTTTGTAATCGCGAGTTGGTTCTCGCGTAATCGTCGACATTTGGCTTCGACATGTTTCCTCGAATCGAATCTCGTGGATCGCGAAACAGATGGATGAATTTGGTTTTCGGAAACGCTGCCGCTATCTCGTTCGACATCGCAAACAGTCGATTGTTGGCTTCGAAAAAAGCATTATGCCTCGTGTACCGCAAAAGCCGAACAAGCCTTGCTTTTGCGATTGGACGCTCATAATGTTGGGCTGCCAGCGATTCGAGGTCGGGCGTTTTTTCGTGAAAGACGTTTTCAACACCGTTTTCACTTAACAGTTGGACAATGTAAGTCGAACCACATCCACCGATATTTTGGCAAAAAATTCGTGGCTCCATAATCGTTTTGCGGTCGAACCAACAACGCTTGATCGCTCGGCGTGTCGTTCGAACCAGCCCACGCGTTCCTGACTCAGAATCAGCGTCAGCCACTGCGTAGAGGTTGAAATCTTTAAGGTTGAAATCTTTAAGGTTGAAATCTTTAAACGACATTTTGAATCTAACGCTCAACTTCAAACCGAATGACAAACCACAAACACTCGCAGCATAGGCTTCAACGTTTCTATTGAAAACTCCAACCCAACTGGTTTCGCAGTTGAATCATCCAGCCGCAGACCAATTGAATCGCAGAAAAATGACCAACGCCAAAATCAAGACCAGAATGTAGATCGAGAAAACGATCCAGGCTGAAACACGAATTGGTTTGGAATATCGCTTGAAAGTCAGTGCAGTGCAGAAAGAAACTGCCATCAAGAGTTCGCAAATCGCAACGTAGATCCCGAAATGTTTGGGGTCCCAATAAGACACGGGACTCTCGAATCGCCAATTAGTTAGTGGCAGAAAATGCCGATGCGCATCGTCATTGTGCAAGGGAAAGTCGCACAAGACATGAATCAGGGCGCTCGCCGAAACAAGAAACCCAATCTGATGGTCACGTTTGTAGCAAACCAACGCGATCAAAGCATAAACGGGAATTGAATTGAAAATGTCAAAAAACCATTGCCAGTGATCGAGAAAATACAGCGTCGTCCAGATATCGGATTCCGACGAGCCGACAACTTTTTGGTAACCATAGAAAAAGAACATCGTGATGTCGGGCAGTAGCGCACCAACAACAACCGCAACAACCGATTTCACATTTGGCAGCTTACGCCATACGAATAGGCTAACCGCAACATGGGCAGGTGTTTGCATTTAAGATCCGAATATTGCATGAATAAACACTGTGGCATTTCACTCCGTGAAATAGCGCCAGACCTGAAGCGTCGCGAAAGTCACTTTTATTTAGCTCACTCGCCCTATTCAATTTCCGCTTCCCTTTTCTGCAGTCGAGCGAGCAGCAGCATCATTGCCCATCACAAACAAAATCGCGGGCAACATCAACACGTCCGCTAACAACGCAATGACTAACAAAGTCGCGATCGCGCCCGCAAAGTGCGACACAACCAACATGCTACTGAAATAGTAGACGAACAGCCCTGCACCACCAATCAAAGTCGTATGAAGCATCGCTGGTCCGCATTGGGCAATGGTTTTCTTAATCGGTTCTGAAACCCGATTTAACTTTCCACCGTAATCGCGAAACCGAATCAGAAAGTGCGTTGTGTCGTCGACTGCAATCCCTAACGCGACACATGCCGTCATCGCGATTGCTAGATCAACTGGATACCCCGTCCACCCCAGCCCACCGAATACCACCAGAGTTGGAAACACGTTGGGAAGCATCGCAATCAGTCCTAAAGAAAAGGATCGCAATACGAGAATCAACATCGGCGTAATAATCACAAACGCCAAAAGGAAATTTTGATAGAGGTCGGCTAACAAATTGAGTTGCGCATGGTGAAATAAGTGCGTCTTTCCGGTGTAAACAATTTGCGGAACCTGTTGCCCTGAAACCAAAGCGACTTTGGGCTGCCCCGTCTCGTCTTTGATCGTTTCCGCATTGCCAATTGATTGCACCGTCGCATGAGAGACTTCAAGGACTTCGTTTTTGAGCTTCTCAAAATCTTTTTTTTGCGTGAAGGGAAATCGAATACTGATCCGCCAAGTCTCGGAATCAGCTTCCACGCAAAGCAAATTGCTATTGGCCAAATTTTCTCGCTCGCGACGAAGCACATGCCGATACGTTGACCGCTTGAACATGTTTCTTGCATTGGATTTGCTTGGCTCACCGGGAAGAAAGTTGATCAGTGAATAGATCACATCAACTTCAGGAGTCACGGCCAACTCGCGTTGCAAGTGCCGAATGAAATTCGCCCGTTCTGGAAAGCCATCTACGAACGGATCGACCTGGGCTCCATCGACCTGAACTCCACCGTCCGAGTTTGGCGTTCTTCTCGCTGCCGCGGCCTCGCTGCTGAAAGTCACCAACAGTTCTGTTTGGTCCATGGGCCCAAGTCGCGACTCCAAATCTGCAATTGATTTCAAGATCTCAGAGTCCGCTTGGAAGAGTTTTTCAACTTCAACTTCGGCGGTCAGCCTCGTCAATCCGTATCCACCCAGCACCATCAAAGTCAGACTTAGAACACTTACCAAATATTTCTGTCGAACCACGAAACCCGTGACA
>CAYMFZ010000122.1:0-11604 GCA_964389585.1 uncultured Pirellulaceae bacterium
CTGTGTGGGACGGCGCCAATGGCTTTCGAAATTAAAAGACACTCGCTTGGCACGGCAAGGTCGACTCGACGGCCTGGCATTTCTCGAGTCAGTCGGTGGTAGTCGCCCTTGGGATCAAAACCATACAACGACAATTGAAAACCGTCTTTGCCGCGGGCGGCACCATGACAACTCCCAGCGTTGCAACCTGATTTGGAAAACACAGGCATGACGTCGTTTGTGAAACTCAAAGGCGGACTGAGTTTGGCGCCAGCAACCTTACCGGGCACATCAACGCTGCAACTATCGATGGAAACCGACATCGTCGTTTCGCCATCAGCCTGAGGCTTAAAAGTTTTGCCAGTTTGGCGCACTAAATTTTCAGCAGCCATCTTCGTTTCAACTTTGTCCGTGACATCAACTGTGATTCCGTTGGAGTAGACAAGCTGAGCCACAATCGTTTGGCGGTCTCGAACATTGGACAGTTGGATATCAGAAGGAAAAACCTGAAGCCGTTCCGGCGTCGCGTTTTTTACAATCGGTGCAACTGTTTCGGCACCGGGATTAGAATTAGCCAACATCTCGACCGACGGCTTGGCGGCAGGCTTGTCGTCATCGTCGTTGATTGCGGCTTCACAAACGACGTTGCCGATCGCGACACAAGCGAAAACCAAAAAGGCGATTCGCATAGGACTCTTCGAGTTAGATTTCGGATAGACATTCATTGATTTGACTTCAGAACAATTCATTGTTTGGCGTTTGCCACCACAGGCTTCGCTTCGTTTGCTTTCGCGATGGCCGGCTTTTTTTCTACCTTGGGTGGCTTCGGTTTATTAATTTGAAGCAAAGCGTTTCCTGCTCGCGAAACGATCGGTTCATCATTTTTCGTAATCGTTACTCGACAAAACAAGCCACCATGTTTTCCAACTGGACTCTTCTCGTTGGTTTGAATATTGAACGAGAGTTCAGTCGTCTCTTTGGTAAATTTCTTCGCTGGCTCGACGACAATGTTTGCCGGAACGCCAATAATTTCGGCGGTTGCTTCGCCTTCAAAAGGCTTGAGTTGGTTGAGCTTGCAAATCAATTGGGTCGATTGGCCGCGTTCAATACTCATCCGAGCAATTTCGGCGGTCACAAACGGTTCGGCAATCTCGATTTCTGCCAACTCAGACGACGTCCACGCAGGGCCCTTATAATTTGAAGTTCCAATCACGTACATTGGCCATTTGCCGACTGCCGCTTTTCCATTTGCGTTGAGCGGATAGAGTGCCTCGGATTTTCCTTTGGGCATTACAATCTGATAAGTCGTTCCAACTCCCGACGAACGATAGGGAAACTGTAGTTTTATTGGCTCGTCAAAACCTTCGTCGCGGTGGGCGATGACTTTTAGTGACATCTGACCATTTCGAACTAGCGGAACTTTAGGCTGAACAACTTCGATCTTGAACGGAAGCTTTTCTACTACCGCAAACGCCAGCTTATCTACCGTGCATCCGTAATAGACCGAGTTATTGGGTTGACCCAAAACAAAGTCCGCAAAGTTGCCAAAGCTTCCGGTGATGTTCTTTGTTTCATTCAACCAGTGCTGTCCCTTGAAATCGACTAGAGCACCACCGAGCTTCGCATCTTCGGCGACTTCGAACACGACCGGCATCGAATTTCGCGTGCGATGTAAGGGCTTGGCTTGCATTTTGATTCCAAGCGGCAAGTTGTCTCCTAATGCATGAACTTCGCCCGCGAAATCTTTTCTTGTTGTCGACATTAGAACCGCGAAGCGCCCGCCTTGAGGAACCGCAATCGTCTGACGCTGTTGCGAATAGCGGTCGATGCGTTTGATTTTCAACGACAATTCAGGGCTGTGCGGTGTCAACTCTAATCGATAAACGAAATCTGGCTGACCACGGCGGAGATGATCGTAGATCCTGACGTAGTAGTCGCCATCGGCAGGGGCTTTGAATCGGGTGTAAGAATCCGGCTTGCGCGAGTCGTCGTCGCCGATCACGACTTTTTTGTTCGAATCAAAAACATGAAGAACAGGATCGAGGCCGGAACCAAGTCGTCGCGCAAAGCACTCGATATGCCAGACTTGGTTCTTCTTCGCTGCGAACTTGAAATAGTCGTAGTCATTCGGTCGTGAGATTACGCCATTGATCGCATGAGGCAATGTGACGGTTTCAGTTTGTGCAAAACTATTGTTGGGTTCAGTCTCTAAATGATTGTCTAAATCGACCAAACGAAATGGCATGGCCGAAGGCGACACGCCATGTTCATCCGAGCAAAAAATTCCTCCGCGAAAACCCTCTGACGCTGGCAACTCGACTTGTTTGGCAAACGAACGAACCGGTTGGTCGTCGACAAATGCATCAATAAATTGCAATTCAAGTTTTTCACCAGGCTTGCCGCCCGCAGGGTAAACGGCGGCAGGTCGAGGAAAGTTTCCAACGTGCATTCGGTAATGACTTTGGCCGTTACCAACAAATGATGACTCACGAATCGTGATGAAATACTCACCGTCCTCGGGCAAAAGAACAGAGAAGTAACTATCCTGTTTCGTCAGTGGAGTATCATCGGAAACTGCAATTTCGAACCGGTTCTTATCAAGTAGTGCGATCGCTGGATCAAAGAGAAAGCCCAAACGAATCGCTTCGACCTCGACCGAAATCCGTTCTCCTTTTTTTCCTTCGATCCGAAAGTAGTCGATGTCTTCGTTGGTTACGATTCCAGTGACCGTTAAGTTCTTGCCAATTGCCTGAGCCTTCTCGATGTCGTTGTTTGGCTCTGCTTCAGCCAATTCGGGCAACCGCCCAACAAAGACACTTCGATAGTCAGAAATCCCATTCTTGGTTCTGACTTGAGCGACGTGTTCACCGACTCGGCAATCCTCGTCGACCTTTACTTTGACATTGATGTTATTGTTGTCGATCGGCTCAATGCCCACGACAGTAATTCCAGTATCGTAAAAGAAGACTTCATCAGCTTGCTTCAATCGTGCACCGGAAAATTTGAGCGTGTACTCACCTCCGGCTTTCACTCCGCGCGGCGTTATCGAGTTGAGCCGCGGAGTCGATGCGAATACTGGCGTTGCAAAAAAACCTGTCACCAACACGATGATCAGCAAGCGCATTGCGACGGAGGCAAGTCCGCTTTTTCGATAAAGCCAACGTGCCGAAACGAATCGCTCCGGTCGCTCAATGTAAATCATGATGTTCCTGGCTTGATGGGAAGTGGAAGCTCAGACCAATTCAATTGGCACGTCTTTATGCCAAGAGTTCCTTGCGAACTTTGCCACCGTCTACAATTTCAATCGGGCGAGCCCCAGGAGCCATTAGCTCTTTGTCAGCCGTGATTCCAAGGCACTTGTAAATCGTGGTCGCCCAATCTTGAACACCCAACGCGTTATCTTCAGGTTCGCTCGCCGTCGCGTTAGAGCTTCCGTAAACTTGGCCGCGTTTGATTCCGCCACCCGCCATCAGCGAACTAAAAACTTTTGGCCAATGGTCGCGACCTGATGTTTGATTGATTTTCGGTGTTCGTCCAAACTCGGAAGCGACAACAACCAAAGTCGAATCCAGCAAACCGCGTTGATCAAGATCCTTGATCAACGTCGCGTAAGCTTGATCAAACGGTGGGACTTGCGACTTCATATTCCGATCAATGCTATCGTGATGATCCCAGCCACCGTAAGTCATCGATACGAAACGAACGCCAGACTCGACCAAGCGGCGCGCAAGCAGCATCCGGGCGCCGGCTGTGTTGCGACCATATTGGTCTCGCAGTTTCGGATCTTCTTTTTCGATGTCAAAGGCTTCGCGTGCCTGTTGCGAGCTGATCAAGCTGTAGGCGCGATTGTAAAACGTATCGAGTGAATCGAGCGAATCAGATTTCTCTTTCTCGCGAAAGTGACCATTGACGACATCAAGCAACTTTCGGCGTTTGGCAAATCGTGTCTTGTCGACACCTCCGGGAAGTTCCAAGTCACGAACTTTAAAACCCTTCTGTGCGGGATCGGCTCCGATGCTGAATGCAGCGTAAGACGAACTGAGATAACCAGTGCCTTCATAGGGATTGGTTTGATTGGGAATCAAAACGTACGGCGGCAAATTGTTTCGCGGACCGAACTCATGCGAAACGACACTGCCCATGCTCGGATAAGTCAGCGCCGGACTTGGACGATAACCCGTGTGCATGTTATGAACGCCGCGCTCGTGGGCGGCTTCGCCATGCGTCATCGATCGGATGATTGAAATCTTGTCAGCGACTTGAGCCGTTTGCTTGAACAACTGATTCACCCGAACGCCGGCTAATTTCGTTGGGATGCTTCCCATCGGACCACGATATTCAAGTGGTGCGTAAGGCTTTGGATCAAACGACTCTTGTTGCGACATTCCTCCGGGCAGGAAAATGTAGATAACCGATTTGGCTGTGCCCTCTTTTGTTTCGTAATGCTTCTGATCGGCCTGAGCTTTTTGTAGTCGAAAAAAGTCCGTCAGCGTCAGCCCGATTCCGCCAAGGGCGCCGATCGTCAACAAGTTCCGACGACTCAAATGATGGTCGCGACACTTCATCTCCGTCTCCTGACTGATTGCGAAAAAGCCGACGCTCTTCATCGACTTAAAAATTCAGATGATCTTTTGGAACAGTTTAATGGAGTCTAATCCGGGTAACTATGGCGGTCAAACTCCCAATTCGATGCAATCTCTTTGAAATCAACGACTTAGGTCAATTTCGCAAGTGATATTCGGATCGGTGAATTTTCCAATCACAAGGTTCAACACAACCCTTTACTACTAGGACTAAACCGATAAGAGACCGTGCTGGGATTCGATGAGGCTGGATTTTTCTTCAGCCGGCTTTATTGGCTTCGCAAAATTGCTTGTAGTACCGGCTTTAGCCGGAATTTGCACAGCTACCTTGGCAAAGTTCACTCGATGCGACTTTGACGATCACCCAACCTTTCTCGATTGGGAAAAACCTCTAACGTATTCCGACTATCTCAGTCAAGCAAGAGAAACGTAAGGTGTCAGTTTTTAACGTGCGCTCAATCGCGACGGTCGATAAGAAAGTGAAGACTTCAAACCTAGATCGGTGCCAGAGCATGTTGAAAAATCAAGTTTCATTTTCAATAACATTCGCGTTGATAGTTGCATTCGCGTTAATAGCTTGTAACGACTCGATCGCACAAACGCATTCAATTTTTGAAGGAACTCGCGTTGCCTCTCGGAATATTTCCAGTCGCTTAAATTCTCAAGAACCTCAACCAACTGAAGATACTACAGACCAAGATGATCAGCCTTCAAGTTCAGACTTTGATCTTGATGAAGACGACGATCGTTTGGAAGACGATGACGATTCTCGCGCCCCCCCTCAACGAGAAGCGTTCGGACCATGGCCTCGAAAAGGCATTCGTGCCATCAACGTTGACATTCGCGAGCAAAGCTTCAATGTTCCCAAAGATCGCTCAGAACAGCTTTTGTATTCGGGCGGATCCCAATGGAGTTCGTTCAATTCAGCCCCAAAAGTTTTCGCTTGGGCTGCACCCGACATTCGATATCAACCTTTGTACTTTGAAGATGTCGCGCTTGAACGGTACGGACAAACGGCCGGTCCCTATCAACAGTCATTTTTATCAGCCGTTCACCTGCTCAAATCGACTGTGTTGCTACCTCATCAAATGAAACATGACGCCCCAGGAAGTTGCGACTCGCCGCTTGGGTTCTGTCGTCCGGGAAACCGAGTCCCCTATACGATTCAGCGAACTTATTTTGGTCGCGCCCAGCGATAATCTGAGAGTTGCTCGAAAACTAGAATTGAATGGCTGGGTTGATGACCCAGCAATTTTTTGCGCGCGTCGTTGGATCCTAGGTAGCGAACCGTGCAGGTCCAACGCATTTGAGCCCAATTGTTACAGGCCATTTTGCAAAGCTCTCGCTGGCAATCTGTGACGATCAGGTAGCCGACTCTTTAATTCTCGGATGCGCCACTCATCTCGAACATGATGTTCGTTTCGCTCTTGAGTTCCGATGTTAAGGATATTCATGGATGCTTTGATCCTGATCATTTTGCACAACGAGCTTGTTATGACATTTGGCAATTCCACTTCATCCCGCGTTAAGACGACGATTCGATTCACATCGACTTGCGTATTGCTTGCGGCTTTGATGGTGATAACTGGCTGTACCCAACAGCGAAAAAACGCCCTTCAGTTCACACCGGACTGCTCGCCATGCCAAACGATGTTGCAACAAATCGAGTATCCCGATTTGGCTTGCGATGAAGATACCGACGCGAGTGACTTGCTTGCCGGACCACCGATGACCATTTCAACCTTCCAAGACACCGTTCCATGGGAATTGACGGTCGAAGAATGTGTCGAGCTTGCGTTGGCAAATAGTAAGGTCATGCAAAAACTCGGCGGCGTCGTTGTCAACGCCCCCCAAGGGGCAACTACACTCTACGATCAAGCCATCACTGAAACGGGTGGAACCAGCGTTGAACAAGCGCTCAGCGCTTTTGACGCCCAAGTGAACACGAGTTTCTTTCTGAATCGAAACGAAAGAAACTTCAACAATCCGTTTTTCGGAGGTGGTGCAGCCAGTTCGATTACTCAAACTGGAAACTATCGGTTTGAATTGTCGAAGCAAACCGCGACCGGTGCTTCGTTCGCTATGCGAAATATAACTGACTACAACCGCAGCAATATTCCCTCCAACTTGTTCGGCAGTACGTTTGACATCGTCAACCAAGTCGAAGTCCGGCAGCCGTTGGCGCGAGGTCGAGGAACAATGATCAACCGCATCGCGGGTCCAAACGCGACGCCGGGAGTTTACAACGGCGTTTTAATTGCTCGAATTCGTAGCGACATTACGTTGGCGACATTTGAAGCCGCCGTTCGTGATCTTGTTCGCGATGTCGAAAACAATTACTGGGAACTTTACTACGCCTATCGTGACCTTGATACCAAGGTTGCGGCGAGAGAGTCGGCACGCGAGACTTGGGAAAACCGCCGACTGCGTTATGAGAATGGAGTTGGGCGACCGGATGATGAAGCCCAAGCTCGTCAGCAGTATTTTGGTTTCCAGGCCCAAGCTCAGAATGCTCTTACCGGTATTTTAAACGGACAGCCTGGAGTGCTTGGCTCGGAACGCAATTTACGACGATTGCTAGGCTTGCCAACGAGTGACGGAAAAGTCATTCGTCCCATTTCAGATCCGTCTTTAGCTCCAGTCGCGTTCGACTGGAATCAATCGCAAGTTCAAACGCTTGGTCGCCGCGTCGAAGTTCGAAAGCAAAAATGGTCAATCCGCCAACGCGAACTTGAATTGTTGGCGGCGAAGGGTCTTAACAAGTGGCGGTTTGATCTCGTTGGTCAGTACGGGTTCCGTGGCTTTGGCGACAACCTGTTTGGAAGTCGAACCAGAGACAATGGAAGTGCCTTCGATGATTTAATCAATGGCGACCTGGATGATTGGCAGATTGGTGTCGAATTAGGTGGAGCGATCGGCAACCGTAGTGGCCATCTCGCAATCAGAAACGCTGAACTCAACCTTGTCCGCGAGCGTGTATTGCTAAAGGAACAACAACGGCAAATTCTGCACGATCTCAACGCAGCATTCACAGAGGTCGATCGTTCGATGCAAAACTTGAAAACAAGCTTCAATTCGCGAGTCGCCGTCCAGGAAGAACTTGACCCAAAACGCAAAAGGGTTTTAGAAGGTCGCGATCAGGTTTTCTTTTTGCTCGATGCGGAACAGCGAGCGGCAACGGCGGAAAGTGCGGTCCATCGAGCTGTCGCCGATTACAACCAAGCTCTCCTCAACTACGCCTACACTTCTGGCGGCTTGCTTGGACGATACAACATTCGATTGACCGAGGGAGCGTGGTCCGACCAAGCTCAAGGAAACGCGATCCGCAAGGCCGCGCGATTTGAAAAACGTGGCCCCAACCAGTGCGACATCGATACTGTTCCTGTCAGTCAGGGCCAGTTCAGTCAGAATTCCAACAGTGGCTATGCAAGTGCTGCCGCCTACGAGCAATCCTATGAGCCAGTCTCTACTGATACTACGACTCAGGAAGAAATTGAAGAGGACAACAATTCTTTTGACGAATCAGTCGAAGGAAAGTTAGAAGGTCTTGAGTTAGAAAGTCCAACTGAGGAATCAAGCAACGACGTGTCGAAGCGATCAAAATTCAACTTCAATGTTAGATCGTTGTCAGCCAAAAAGTACTTGCAGTCGCGTAACAAAAAGCGGTAATCCTGATCAGTACAGACTACATAGCCGCGTTGTTGTTCCAGACTTTCCACCAAGACTTCTTGTCACCCTTTGGCTTGACGGTGAACCCCCAAGGCCGACCGTTCGTTCCAATGCTGCTTTCCATTTTGGCATAGGTGAAAACTGCGCGGGCGATCTTGGCATCGGTCATATTGGCTTTTCTTAGGTCAGCATGCGTAAAATCGGCTTGGGTAAGATCCGCATTAAACAAGTTCGCATTGACTAAGATCGCGTGATTAAAATCTGCACGGGCTTCTGCAAAAAAGAAATCTGCGTCACTGAAATTGCCTTTCGAAAAATCGGCTCCGTTCATCTTGCAATGTCGAAACAGCGCACCAACTCCCATCGAATTCGTCAGGTTGGCTACCTCTAGCACGCTGTCCGAAAAATCCGATTTAGTTAATGTAGCTGAGGAAAAACTACCTCGACGCAGGACGCAATTATCAAATCTGGCAAACGACAAATTCGCGCCTGAAAAGTCCGCGTCACACAAATTGCATCCAGTGAATTTGCATCCCGATAAATCTTGGCACGCGAACTTCGCGCCTGCCAAATCATGGCCTGAAAGAACACAACCGCGAATCGATTCGTTCTTGACTTTCAGGAGTACTTTTCCTGAATCCTTGTGCAATATCTGAACCATCACATCTCCAAACAGAAGACTTAACCTGACGCGATGCAATTGCATTGCGCGGACTCTTCTTTCAATTGGTGAGATTTCAAATGCTATTAACTAGCGTCGCTTGGTGGCACTCAAAGATGGTTCGCTTCCTCACCGTCTCTTTGCAACCGCCTCTATATTTAAAAACCCTATCCCTAGTTTGAGTTTCGTTTAACCCATTTGGATATTAGGAATTTTCTATTCAAAACGTGTGATGAGCCGTCATTATCGAATCATCTCTTGAACAAAGCAAGAGAAATGCGGATGTCATTCCTCAAAAACACTCGTAGAGAGCCAGCACGCGACATAAGGTTCGCCTCAACTCCATAAACGTTCCAGATGCGCCAAGTGAAAACCGAAACACTACAAACTGATACGCATGCAAGTTCCTCCGGCTGTTGATCTTCGCGAAATTGGAATTCGCAGACGCTGCCATGATTGGATTTCTGTTCTAATTCAATTCATTCTTTAAGTGCACACTGGGAACTAGCAATGGAAAAGTCTTTGGGTTACCGATCGCCGGCGGTGTTGTTGCTAATGTTGACTTGCCTGATTCACATGCCTCAAGAATCTTTTTGCCAGAATACAAGCCAAACGAATCAGCAAGAGTCACCCTCACAGGATGACGAAAAACTCGAAGCCGAAATGAAAATGCGAGGCGTTCGAGCGGTTCTAACCAAAGCTGATGATGGTCGCGTGGTGGGATTTCAAATGCCAGAAGGCCTTTGGCCGGGTGAGCCAACTTGGCCGTACCTTTTCAAGCTCACAGATTTGCAAGACTTAGATCTTGGGGCGATGAATTTGAACAACGACCATCTCAAGGATATCGGAAAACTAACGGAATTGCGAAACCTGAATTTGCTCGGCAATTCAATTGATTCGGTTGCAATGTCATACCTGACGGATCTACAAAAACTCGAGACGCTTTACCTGTATCGGACTTTTGTTGACGACAAGGGGGTGGAGTCGATTGCCAAACTTAAAAACCTGAAGCGGCTTAACTTGTTCGATACCTTTTTGACCGATGCGGGCTTGAAGACGCTTGGGAGTTGCAAGCAATTGACTCATCTTAGTATCGGTAACACGAAGGCAGGGAGCTTTCCTGAAGCCTCATTTACCGCCGATGGAATCAAGCAATTACGATCCGATTTGCCTAACACTGAGATCACTTTTTGGGGCAGCAAAGACGACGAGTTGGATTTGCCCAAGTTGCTTGGCGAATTCAAGAGAACCAAGGTGGCCGGCAGCTTGAAGCTTTCGATCGCGCCAGCCGCGGTTGCCATCGCGCCAGACTTGTCAAAAAGAAAAGGCCTCGACTGGCCCTGTTTTCTGGGTATCAACGGCGATGGCAAGTCGGCTGAAATCGGATTGAACACTGACTGGAACACGCAACCTCCAGCGTTAATGTGGCACAAAAAAGCAGGAACAGGTTTTGCAGCGCCTTCGATTTCGAATGGTCGCTTGATGCTTTATCAACGTGTTCGAAATGAAGAAGGCGACCAAAGATTTTCTGAACGACTTTCTTGCCTACACAGTGAAACAGGCGAAGAGATCTGGCAGGTCGATTTTCCAACCAGCTTTCAAGATCTTGGCGGCTACGGCGATGGTCCAAGAAGCACACCCGTAATTGATGGCAATCGTGTCTTCATCTTGAGTCCCGCAGGGATGCTGCGATGTCTTCAATGTGTTGATGGAAAAGAGATTTGGGAAGTCGATTTGAAAGCGGATTTTGACTGCGATTTGATTAACTACGGAGTTGGAACAACGCCAGTCGTTTTCGGTGACCGCTTACTGGTAACTGTTGGCGGAAAGTTGCCTCAAGACAAGGAAGCAACCGTGGTGGCGCTCGATAAGCAAACTGGGACTTTCCAATACGGCGTAGGCAAAGGAGCGGCAAGTTACGCGACTCCATTGATTCGAAAGTCCCAAGATCGACTCTGGTGTTTCGCATTTACCCGAGACGGTCTGCTGACGTTTGATCCCGAGACGGGGAAAAAGAATTTTGAATTTCCTTGGCGATCCAACATCGCCGGGTGCGTCAATGCAGCAACGCCCGTTGTTGATAACGATCGAGTCCTGATTTCCGAATCGTACGGGAAGGGCAGTGCACAGCTTCAATTTTCCCCGAGTGGAATGAATTCCGCATGGCAAGATTCTCGAGACGTTCGCGAAAAGTCACTCCTGATGCATTGGGCTACACCGATTCACCACGAAGGTTTTGTCTACGGTTGCAGTGGAAGGCATTCCGCAAATGGAATCTTAAAATGTATCGAATGGCAAACTGGAAAGACTGTTTGGCAACACAAACTATCTGATCGGACATCACTGACCTATTTCGATAAACACTTCGTGAACCTCGGAGAGAATGGAGAATTGACTTTGCTGAGAGCATCTCCCAACGGCTATCAGGAACTTGGGAAATTGCACCAATACAACACCAAAGTCATGCCATCTTATCCGGCTTGGGGAGCGCCGGTCATCGCCCGTGGGTTGCTATACCTTCGTGGCAAACATGAAATCATTTGTTACGACATTTCGCGGTGATACTGGCGCACGAAATTAAATAAGAACCTGGCCACGTCGTTATTCGACAGTGAGTCGAAGGCACTAGCCTCGGGCCATCGAATCAAGATGGCGTAGGCACTCACTTTAAATTTGTGGGCTGAGCCTGCAGGGCATTTATTACATTCTTCA
>CAYMFZ010000123.1:0-9061 GCA_964389585.1 uncultured Pirellulaceae bacterium
TGATCTTCAACGCACGGTCTGGTGCACGAGGGCTGACCAGCAAAGTGAGCTGTGGGCCGTAAGGCACCGGGCGCAATTCATCATAACCAAAAATGCGATGGCATCACTTGATTCTTCGAAATGCCCGGTCCGCTTACGCGTCACGGCTCACGCAAATTCGGGATGAGCCACAAACTAAAAACCAATTTTAAAACGGTAGGCAATCCACTAATATTTCGCCGCGCTCGTCGCGCGCTTCAACTCATATCGAATCGTCTTCAAGTTCGGTTCTTTACCTGTAAACAATCGAAACTGTTCGGCAGCTTGAAGAACAAACATGTCGACACCCGTCACAGTCGTGCAGCCGAGTTCCCGAGCGTGCTTGATCAGCAAAGTCTGCTCGGGATTGTAAATCGTGTCAAAGATTATCGTTTTCTTATCCAACCACTCCGCTTCGAATGGCGATTCGTCCATTTTTGGGAACATTCCAACAGGAGTGCAGTTGATCAGTACTGACGCTTCGAAATTCGCTCGCGCCGTCCACTCAATTGATTTGCAATCCAGAGTCTGCGCCAGTGCGTCTGACTTTTTGTAATCCCGCGCGCAAATGAATACTTTAGCTTCCTGTCGCACTAATCCGAACGCGATCGCCCGGGCAACTCCACCCGCTCCCAAGATTAGAAAACGCCGGTCTTTGAAGGGGGCAGTCTCCGGGTGCACTTCTTCAATCGTGTTTCGTAGGCTCGTCAACGCGGCAGTACAGTCGGTGTTGTAGCCATAGGCGTTGATGTCTTTAAATACGATCGTGTTCGCCGCTCGGATTCCCGCCACGTTGTCGCTTAACACATTGATGGACTTAAGGCATTTTTCTTTGTGGGGAATCGTTACGCTCAAGCCCTTGACGCCCATCTCGGGGCAAATGCTGATGAACTCCTCCAGGTATTCTCCGGGAACGCGAAACGGCAAGTAAAGCATGTCCAGCTTTTCCTCGCGAATGCAAGCGTTGTGAACAATCGGGCTTAGGCTATGGGCAACCGGATCGGCGATCACGCCCAGGATCGCAGTCTTGTCAGTGATTTTGTCGTATCGAAAATCCTTCTTCATCTGCTCGTGCGTTAGTTGACCCGGAGCCATCTTGCGATCAGCACTAAAAGTCGCGTAGGTCATCGGTGCGCCGGCACGGCCACATAGAATTCGAGAAGGCAATCCCATCTCGCCCATGCAAAAAGCCGTCGTTGGGATTTCCGAGTCTCGACAAAGACGCAAGACTTTGATGTTGTCGATCGGATTGTTGGCCATCGTGGCGATCTTAATGATATCCGGATCGAGCTTTGAGATCTGATGATGTATCTCTTCGATGTTGTGCGGCGTCTGGTCAAAGTTGTGATAACTAATGATCCGTTGCGTGTTCCCATAGCGAGGGATTTTGCTGGCGACATCCATTTCCATGTCGACATAATCGGCACCTTCTGCGATTGCTGCCCGTAGCAACATTTGTCGATCGGATTCGGTGCCCTCCCAACGCCCGCCATCTTTCTTGCGACGACAGGTTGCAACGATCGGACATTTTCGATCCGTCAATAAACGTTTGAGGTTCACTGACCTACGAATATAGTCCAGGCGCAATTCGACTAACTCAACACCTTGTTCAGCAAGGTGACGGTGTTCGGCGATCATCATTCGGTGTCGACCGCGGCCAACGCTAACGCAAATCATTGGGAAGAGAGCTTTCGGCGAAAAAGGCAGGTGATGACGGGGCAGGAAACGGGCCTACGAAATCTTGGTCATGCGTAATTAATCAACATCATAAAACAGTTATCTGCGAAATGGGAAGCTTTGTTGATCGTACGCGACAATAAATCGGTTTTCAGGCTAAATTCGTTTGAACCGGCGGTCTAATTCTTCTCTTGAAAAAACCAACGAAGTCGGACGTCCATGCGGACAATGATGAGCGTCTTGGCATAACTGACGGTGCTCAAGCAACGCCGTGATCTCGTCTGGGGAAAGTTTGTCACCCGCTTTGACCGCCGCCTTGCACGAGATCATGTGAAGCAGTTCATCAACCATGTCACGCTGATCAAGCTGCTTTGCCCCGCCAACAATCTGGTCAACGACTCCCCGAAGCATTTCCGCCGGATTGTGATTGGCCAACATTGCGGGGTAAGCCGATACCAAAACGGTGTCACCCCCAAACGGCTCGACGGTGATTCCCAACTGGCTGAGCAATTCGGCTTGCTCGAGAACTGCGGCTGCTTCGGCTGGTGGAAGCGACACCGGCTCGGGCACAAGAAGTTTTTGCGATTCCAATTTTCCGTTGAGGACTTTGTCGCGAATTTGCTCGTAAATGATCCGCTCGTGCAAAGCGTGTTGGTCGATCACAATCATGCCTTCTTCCGTTTCCGAAATCAGGTAAGTGTTGTGAACCTGAAGCGCAGAAGCCGTTTGCGTAGGCGAAGACGTAATTGAATGTGCAGAATCAAATCTTGCGTCTGCATTGGCTCCATCCAGTCGCGAAGTATCAAACGCATCGGCGTATTCGGATGAATTAGTCGAGCCCGACATTGGCATCAATGGATTGGCATCAGGACCTGTCGTTGGAGCAAAGGGCGTCGGGCGACCGTGTTCACTGCCTGGCGATCCGGCAAAAGGTTGACGCGGTGCTTGTGTCCAGTCGACCGAAGATGACGGATTTTGAAATGTCATCTTGCTTTGGTTTTCACCAGTAGGCGCGACTGGTTGGCCGGTCGCGTTCGCTCCACCCGAAGCGGTCCCGCCCGGAAAAGGCTTGAACTCTTCAGGGCGTTTCGAGAGTTGAGCCTTCGCGGTTAAGTCCGTTGTGAGAAACTTGTTGCGAACGGTGCTTAGTAGTTGGCTATAAATCTGGCCGCCATTTTGGAATCGGACTTCGAGTTTGGCCGGATGAACATTGACGTCGACTAACTCAAACGGGATGTCGAGATTCAAAAAGCAAATGGGATATCGGCCTACCATCAACAGCCCACGATAAGATTCGCTAAGTGCGTGTTGTAGCGAGCGGTCTCGAATGTATCGGTCATTCAAGAACAGATACTGCATTCGATTGTTGGCACGATTGACCGATGGGTCGACGACAAAACCGCTAATCGAGATTTCACCATGACTGTTATTAACAGGAATCAAGTTACTTGAAATCTCGGGTCCGAAGAAAGCGTCAATTCGATCTCGCCAAGATTCGGTCGCTGGCAAGTTGTGTGTCGCTTTGCCGTTATTCAGAAACGTCATCTGAATCTCGGGGTGGGCGAGTGCGACGCGCGTGAATGCTTCGGCGATATGGCCGCGTTCGGTTTGCGGCGTCCGCATGAATTTTTGCCGAACCGGCGTGTTGTAAAAAAGCTGTCGAACTTCAATGGTCGTACCAACCGGGCAACCACAAGGTTGCTCCGGCTCGCGATGTCCGCCGTTGACGACAAGTTCAAATCCACATTCCTGATCGGCAGGGCGAGAGCGGATGACGGTTTGACTGACTTCTGCGATTGAAGCAAGCGCTTCACCACGAAATCCGAAAGTGCCGACTTGGAATAAGTCTTCAGCGTCAATGATCTTGCTGGTCGCATGACTGGTGACCGCAAGCTGCAATTGTTCTTGAGGAATTCCGAAGCCATTGTCAGTGATTCGGATCATCTCCGTGCCACCTTTTTCAATCGCAAGTTCAATTTGCGTTGCGCCGGCGTCGACGGAGTTTTCAAGTAGCTCTTTGACGACGCTGGCGGGGCGCTCGATGACTTCGCCGGCTGCGATTTTGTTGATCACGCTGGCTGAAAGTTGACGAATTGGTTTGAGTTGAGTTTGCGTCATCGGTTTACTCCGATCGACTCAAGCACAGATTCGTTTTTCTTAATCATAATCTTAATCCTAAATTTAATCCGCCAACGAATCTCTTAGTTTCTAACTGCCAACTCAACACTAGATCACGGAACACAGCGCCAGTCACTGGCTTGCGCTTTCACTGAGTTCGGCACCTTCACTGAACTCAACGTTAGATCTCTGAAATTGGGACGACCAATTCAAAACATCTGAGCCGTAGGCGATAGCCTGGGGCGAGTGTTACGAGTGGGCATGTTTTGTTCTGTGACGCCAGCCTGAGGTTAGCGCCTACGGCTCACTTTTTTGAGTCTTAGGCGGGTGTTTCAACGATGCTGCCGATCTGTCCAACTACGCAGATCTCACATCGATGCCAACCTGTCTATCGAGGCCAATCCGTCTATCGAAGTCGACTCAGGCTGGAAGCCTAAGCCACTTACTCTCACCTTCCGACTCATCTACCGACTCCCACTCTTACTCTTACTCTTACTCTTACTCTTACTCTTAAAAAACCCCTCGCTTCGCATAGGGGCTTGGCGCTATTTCACGGAGTGAAATGCCACAATCTTGAAATGCCACAATCTGTCTTACTCCTCTTCGTCCTTTGCATCACCACCTGAATTCTTACCGTCGGTGTTCTTCAAACCATATTTTTGAATCAGCCGATAAAGATTCCGTTCACTAATTCCCAGAATCCTTGCCGTCTCTTTTCGGTTCTGGTTTGCGAGTTTCAAAGTCTGTTCCGTTGCCCAACGTTCGATCTCCTTCATCGACTTGCCGATCAACTCAGGTGTGTCGTGCCCTAATAACACGTCTACGCTTTGAGGTTGTGCCGAGCTCCCAGCATTCCCATCGGCTGCCGAGGATGAACTGTTATCCACCGGCCCGTCAAGCAAGTCAGGCGAAAGGTCATCCATATCGAGCATCTCATCGACATCCATCACCACCAAACTTTCGACAACGTTCTTAAGTTGGCGTACGTTGCCTTTCCAATTAAACCCCAGCAACCAGCGTCGTAAATCTTGTGAGAATCCTTTGATCTTTCGGCCGTGTTGTTTGTTGGCGGTTTTTCGAAAGTGATCGGCCAGCGGAAGAATGTCTTCGCGTCGCTGGGTCAGAGGATCAAGATGAACGGTGACGATCTTCAAGCGAAAATACAGGTCGCTACGGAACCGACCTTCTTCGATCTCTTTCTCAAGATCTTTGTTCGTCGCTGCCAACACGCGCACGTTGACTTTGACTGGTTTGTTATCACCAACTCGGGTGATCTCGCGTTCTTCTAAAACTCTTAGCAACTTAATTTGCGTCGCCATCGGCATGTCGCCGACTTCGTCCAGAAACAAAGTTCCACCGTTCGCGTATTCGAATTTTCCTTGGCGATCAGCAATGGCATCGGTGAACGCGCCTTTGACATGACCGAACAATTCGCTTTCGACCAAATGTTCTGCTACGGCGGCCGTATTGATTGCCACAAACGGCTTTTTCTTTCGCGGACTGTTTTGGTGAATCGCTTGAGCGACGACGTCTTTGCCGGTTCCCGTTTCGCCAGTAATCAAAACACCAGCATCAGTCGGCGCGATTCGTTTCAGCCGGTCAACAACACTTTTCATGCTGTCGCTGGCAAAAATCAGATTCTCAAAACCGTAGCGCTCATCCAATCGCGTTTGCAAGTGAGTGTTTTGCAAACGCAAGCGAACGGACTCGGCGGCTTTGGAGACGACGGCTTGTAGGCGTTTAGGTGTGATCGGTTTTTCGAGAAAGTTGAACGCCCGCTCGCGCATCGCTTCGACGGCTCGAGGAACTGTCGCGTGGCCAGTAACCAAGACGACTTCGCAATTCTCCTGGATGTCTTTGGCTTTCTTTAAGATCGCCATGCCATCGACATCATTCATCATCAGATCGGTAACGACGATCTCATAAGTGTTTTCGTCCAGCATCTTCGCGCCTTCGGGGCCCGAGATTGCATACGAACACTCGAGCCCGATTCGTTCAAGGCTTTCGTGCATGGCCCGCGCGTGGTCTTTGTCGTTGTCGACAAGGAGGACGCGGACCGGAATCGAAGGCGTTTTTTCGTTTTCGTCTGACATTCCGTCATCATACAAAAATGACTTGGATGCGAGTAGACGCCGAGTCGGTGACTCAGCCTACAATTGGTTCACGGATCTCATTTGCTCGGATCAAAATGTCCGATCAAAACGACTGGGCAAAGCCAAACGTTCGGAATTTAAGTCCGGGTGACTTGAAATTGGACCGGAAAATCAAAAAAGTCGATTATCATAAGAGCCTCCGGCGAAGCCGCCTTTTGAATCGCTTTAGACCGGACATCCCAAGCATCACTTCCGCGCCGCCGCCACACGTTAAACAGCTATGAAATCCAGATCAGGAATCATCAAACTCACGCTCCTTGTCGCCGTACTCTTATGTGCAACCGTCATCGTGGGGTCGCTTCTGTATCGGGGCACTGCCGGCAACCAAGCCGTTGTTGGAAGCGATGCGATCACGTTTGAAGTTTTTCAAGGTGAGTTCATTTCGTCGGTCAACGAAGTCGGCGACATCGAAAGCTCCAGCAACGTCGAGATTCGCTGTAAGGTCAAATCACGCGGCCGAACTGGAGTGGCGATTCTGGAATTGATCCCCGAAGGCACCAAAGTCAAAGAGGGTGACTTTTTGTGCCAACTAGATGATTCACTTTTACGTGAAGAGCTAACCGAACGAAAGGTTGCCGTCGCGAAAGACAAAGCCGACGTCATCCAGGCGACGAGCATGTTGGACGCCGCGAAACGAAAGCTTAAAGAGTACGAAGAGGGAACTTACAACCAGGAACTTGCGAAATTGAAAGCCGCAATCAATGTGGCTCAAGAACGAGAGAAGCGGGCGATCGAAGTCTACGGCTATAGCGCAACCCTCAGCCGCAAAGGTTACATCACCAACACACAACTCAAGGCGGATGAGTTTGCCGCCAAAACTGCCAAAGAAGAATTGAATTTGGCAGAAGAAGAGTTACGCGTCTATAAGGAATACACCAAAGACCGAATGGTTGCGGAATTAAGTTCAGACATTGAGCAGCAAGCCGCCCGTTTAGAAGCCTCCGAGTTCACGCTTGAGTTGAGCCAGCAGCGCGAGGCAGAATACGCTCGCCAAGTCGCCAGTTGTCGCATCGTCGCGCCCCAAGCCGGCACGTTGGTTTACGCTAACGATTCTGATCGGCGTGATTCTTCGATTGTGATCGAAGAAGGTGCCACTATTCGTGATGGACAAGAGATTTTCTATCTTCCCGATCCATCGAAGATGCAGGTTAACGCCAAAGTTAATGATTCGAAAATCAATAAGGTGAAGAAGGATCAACGTGTTGAGATTCGCGTGGACACTGCGCCTGAAACTCCCATCGCCGGCGTCGTTCGTCGCGTCAGTTCGTTTCCACTTCCACGTCGATACTACCAAGCTCCCATTGAGTACGAAGTTTTTGTCGACATTACGGAGCAGAGTCCACTTATCCGAGGCGGGCTTCGCGGCAAGGTTGAGATCTTCGTGGAGCGACAAGAGGAAGTTGTTCAAGCACCCGTTTCCAGTTTGTTAGTTGGCGGTCCTGAATACTATTTCGTGATCGTCAAAACAGAAACAGGAATCGAACCGCGCCACGTTGAGATCGGATCGAACAACGATAAGTTCGTCGTGATTAAGTCAGGACTCGAGCCGGGCGATGTCGTCTTGGTCGATGCTGACAATTATCGCGATGCTGTTGAGATCCCTACAGCGTCTTGATTTTGAACAAGCCGCCTCTTTGAAAAAAGCCGCTATCATTCATGAAACTCTTTCGCCCCACCATTTGGAAACTCGGCGTCAAAAGCCTTGCGCTGCATCCAATGCGCAGCGGGCTGACGGTTCTGGGAATCTTTATTGGGATCGCGAGTGTCGTTTGGTTGCTGGCAATTGGCGAGGGAATCAGCCAAAAAGTTCAGCAACAAATTGAAGAACTAGGCACTAACAATATTATTCTTCGCAGTGTCCAACCAGTCACCGAAGAGCTCTCTCAAGAGTCGATGGCGGTTTACGGGATCACACGCGACGATTTTGATGTGTTGAAGGCAACCGTGCCGACGATTGATCAAGCCTTGCGGATTCGTGATGCCAATCGCGAACTCTACTACGGAGAAGCCGATCGCTCGATTCACTTCATCGGTTGCACACCCGAGTACGATGACGTGATGAAGCTCGACTTGTTGGAAGGTCGTTTCATCGAAGCCGCGGATGTGCTCAACGACGACAACGTTTGCGTCTTGTCTTACGAAGTCGCGAAGACTTTGCGTCCGCTGAATTCGTGTCTGGGAATCGTAATTCTGATTCGCAACATGCCTTATCGCGTGATCGGCGTGATGAAACCGCGCGGCATGATGGCGGCGGTGGGCAGTTCACTTGAAGCTCAAGATTTTACTGACGATGTTTACGCGCCGCTGACCACTTTCTGGCGACGCATTGGCGATTGGACCATGGAACGAAGTGCTGGTTCTCGGACCAACGAAGTCGTTCAGATCAGCCAAATCACGTTTCGCGTCAAAGACATGAAAGACGTGATGAAGACGTCGGAGGCGATTCGTTCGATCATGGACGCGCGTCACGATGAAGACGATTTTGCGATTGTTACGCCGTTGGAATTGCTTGAGCAGGCTCGCACCACACGGTTGATGTTCATGGCGTTCATGGGCTTAATCGCTGCCATTTCGCTGGTCGTGGGTGGGATTGGGATTATGAATATCATGTTGGCCACGGTAACTGAACGGACTCGTGAAATTGGAATTCGCCGAGCGCTTGGTGCGAATCGTGGCGATATCGTCCGACAGTTTCTTGTCGAGACGGTCGTGCTTTCGACTGTGGGTGGCGTGACAGGAATCCTGGGCGGTTTGGCTTGTCCATTGATTGTTGAAAGTGTTCGTCAGTTTTTTACGATCTGGTTTCCATCGGCGATTCAGAATTTGCCTGATGCCGTTCGTGATATGACTCCAATCATTGTTCCGATGTCCATTCCTTTCGCGTTTGGGATCGCATTGGCGGTTGGGTTGATCTTTGGAACTTATCCGGCGATGCGCGCGGCAAAGCTTGATCCGATTGAGGCTTTGCGGCACGAGTAGCATTTGGTTTGTGCGTGAATGGAGATTAAGCCCATTAGTTAATCGCAATAAAATTAACGCAGAGTTCGCGAAGGACGCAGAGACTCGCAAAGAATTTCGCGGATCGGAAACCTTTG
>CAYMFZ010000123.1:9071-10792 GCA_964389585.1 uncultured Pirellulaceae bacterium
GTCTTGGCGTCCTCTGCGATCTTTGCGTTTAAGTTGCTGTTGGGCGAGTCTGTGTTGCGGTTGCCGTTCAAAGTGTTCCGTCGAAAAGAGGGACAGGGACCGACGGTTTTTTTGGTAGAAGAAGGTAAGTCTTGCGAGTCGGAGCCAGTCCCTGTTTTCGACTCAGCGGCGATTGGTTGCTGACGAGCTTTGGCATAGTTCGGTGCTAGGCTCTTAGGTTTCCACCGAATTCAGTCTATTGGCCTCAGGAACATCAGCCCGTTTTCTATCTATTCGCCTTTTCTAAGTTGGCGAGCCGTCTGAACTCTTTGTGAGCCGTGACGCGTAAGCGGCCGAGCATTCGCTCTGTTTGCAAGTTGGTCATTCACAAGTCACAATTCTCAGGTTCTTGAAATCAAAGGAGATCCCGATGACGAAACCTTCTCGACGAAAATTTCTGGCTTCGACTTCGGCAATTGCTGCTGTCGGCGCACTTGGTTCAAACAGTTTGCCCGCCCCAATCCTGGGAGCGCCCGCAGTTCGAACTGCGAAACGTACGACCGTCACCCAGTCGGATGAAGTCTTCACCGGTGAAGGCGATTTCAAATACAAAGTCGACCATGCCTTTTGTCAGTTGCCCGACAAGTACACTTGGCAAACGACACACAACGTCGCCGTTGACTCGGCTAACAATCTTTACGTGATCCACGAAGGACGCGCCAACCAAAAAGATCATCCGTCGATTTTTGTGTTTGGCCCCGAGGGAAAGTTCATTCGCGCGTTCGGCTCTCAATACCAAGGTGGCGGGCACGGAATCGAAGTTCGCGCCGAAGGCTCAGAAGAGTTTCTTTATGTCGCGGCGTATCAAGGCGTCAAAGCGTTCGCCAAAATGACTTTGACCGGAGAAACTGTCTGGTACCGCAAGGCTCCGATGGAGTCCGAGATGTATGACGCGGGAGAGGACACTTCGACCAAGGCCAATTGGACGCGCAAAGGGTTCTTGCCAACGAATTTCGCTTTTTTAGACGATGGTGGATTCCTCTTGGCCGATGGTTATGGTGCTCATTGTATTCACCAGTACGACAAAGATGCCAATTGGGTGAAGGTGTTTGGTGGAACTGGCAAAGGGAAAGGTAAATTCAATTTGTGTCATGGTTTGTGGATCGACAATCGCGAGGGACGAGAGCCTTCGATCATGGTGACGGACCGAAGTCATAACACGATGCAGTACTTAACCATGGACGGCGAATACATTGAGACTTTGACTGGATATGGTAAGCCCGCGAACGTTGACATTCGCGGCAATATCATGATGATTCCCGAGTTGATTTCGCGAATCACGTTGCTCAATGAAAAGAACGAAGTCGTCGCGAGGTTGGGCGAAGCGATCAAGCGGCTGGGCGAAGTCGAGGACTTGCGAAAGAAGCCTGATCAGTGGAAAGCAGGTGAGTTCGTCCATCCTCATGATGCTTGTTTCGACAACGAGGGCAATATCTTCGTTGCCGAATGGGTTGAAACAGGGCGGGTGACGAAACTGACTAAGGTTTAGAGAGGTGTAGTGTAGAACGGTTGTCCTCAACCGTTCCTTGAGCGCCGACTCCTTATTCCATGACGTCTCATCGGAAGTCTCCGATTCGAGAACAGTTGAGACAACTGTTCTACAATGGCTTCGACAACGAGGGCAGTGTCTTCGTTGCCGAATGGGTTGAAACAGGGCGGGTGACGAAACTGACTAAGGTTTA
>CAYMFZ010000123.1:10892-11595 GCA_964389585.1 uncultured Pirellulaceae bacterium
GGTTGTCCTCAACCGTTCCTTGAGCGCCGACTCCTTATTCCATGACGTCTCATCGTAAGTCTTCGATTCGAGAACAGTTGAGACAACTGTTCTACAATAAGATTTCAATTTTCTGAGGTCCGATGGCATTCGAGCGGTGGTATTACGATGGCTACCAAAACAAAGGCGATGGCTCCGCCAGTTAAGAACACTGAGGCAACCGTGCTGATCACTGATAACGAACTGCTAGGAAGATACTTGTTCAAAGAAGACGCTTCTGCGTTTGAAGAACTTGTTCGTCGCCACTCAGGTTTGGTGATGGGCGTTTGCCGCAACATGCTGTTTCATTCCCACGATGCAGAAGATGCTTTCCAAGCCACGTTTTTGATTCTTTCGCGCAAGTGCCATTCGCTGCTTGAGCACGGTTCGATTGCGGGATGGCTGTATCAAACGGCAATGCGTAACTGTTTACAGATTCGCAGGCGAAAGGGCAGGGCGAGGGAGACCGAAATGATTGAAGAACCCGTCGGTACCAATGAGCCTTGGCAGACAATTTCCAACGCTCAAGAAACGGAGTTGATCTACCAAGAGATCAATCGCTTGCCAAAGCGTTACCGAGACGCGATCGTGCTTTGTCATCTCCAAGGCCATTCTCGCAGCGAAGCGGCTGAGTTTCTTGATTGGACCGAGGCCGGCGTAAAAGCCGCACTTGCGCGAGGAAGAA
>CAYMFZ010000124.1:0-7923 GCA_964389585.1 uncultured Pirellulaceae bacterium
ATAGCCTACATCGTGACCGTTGATTGTGGAAAGATCTACCAGGAAGCGCTTGGCGAAGTTCAAGAGATGATCGACATTTGCGATTTTGCATTGGGGCTCAGCCGGCAACTTTACGGATTGACGATTGCAAGTGAGCGACCAATGCATCGCCTGACCGAACAGTGGCACCCGCTTGGGCCAGTCGGTGTGATCAGCGCCTTCAACTTTCCCGTCGCGGTCTGGGCCTGGAACGCGATGATTGCTTTGGTTTGCGGGAATCCAGTTGTTTGGAAGCCGTCGGAAAAAACACCCTTGACCGGATTGGCTTGTCATGCGATCGCCCTCAAGGCCATCGCGAAGTTCGAAGACGCTTCTCCTGACCTCGTTCAGCTTGTAATTGGTGGCCGAGATGTTGGCCAAGCAATCGCAAACAACGCCGGGCTTCCACTTGTTTCCGCAACCGGTTCAACGGCGATGGGAAAATCAGTCGCTCAATCAGTGGGCGCTCGACTTGGGCGACCGTTGCTGGAACTAGGAGGGAACAATGCGGCAATCGTCACACCATCCGCTGATCTTGAATTAGCAATTCGTGGAATCGTTTTCTCGGCAGTTGGAACATGCGGCCAACGCTGCACGTCGCTTCGTCGATTGATCGTGCACGAGTCAATTGCCGACCAAGTCCGTGATCGTTTGGTTGCTGCATATCAACAACTCTCGATCGGGAATCCACTTGATGATTCGACTTTGGTCGGTCCTCTGATTGACGAAGACGCATTTGAAAAAATGCAGTCAACCATTCAAGCCGCAAAAGAGCAGGGCGGGATTGTTCATGGTGGTGAGCGCAACACGGAAGTTGACTCTGGCGGTTTCTACGTCCAGCCTGCGTTAGTAGAGATCGGTTCGGGGGCAGCGATCACGCACGAAGAGACCTTCGCCCCGATTACCTACTTAATTCGATACTCAGAATTGAGTGAAGCGATCGAGATTCAAAACGGTGTCTCCCAAGGGCTTTCAAGTTCGATCTTCACGATGAATGTTCGTGAAGCTGAACTTTTCTGCTCGCCAGCGGGATCCGATTGCGGAATCGCAAACGTAAATATTGGAACCAGCGGAGCGGAAATCGGAGGTGCGTTTGGTGGCGAAAAAGAAACAGGTGGCGGACGCGAGTCTGGATCGGACGCTTGGAAAGCTTACATGCGACGGGCAACCAATACGATCAATTATTCAGATCAACTGCCACTGGCCCAAGGAATCAAGTTCGACGTCTAACCAAGTGTCGCGCTGAACGCCGCTTGAGCCGAAGGCGCTAGCCTCGGGCCGGGATGACCAGCAAAACAAGCCATTCATTAGCTCCACCCGAGGCTAGCGCCTACGGCTCACAATTTTTGGGTCGGCTTTGATAGCTGGCGCTTCTTGAACCCGATCTTCTGTAGACCCGCTAGCGTCAGGTACGTTACGTCGACTTCCCACCAACGATGTCCATGACGAGCACTTCGCGGGTCAGCATGATGGTTGTTGTGCCAGCCTTCGCCGTTGGTCAGCAAAGCAAACAGCCAATTATTTCGACTGTCTTCGCGAGTTTCGTAATTTCGGTAGCCCCACATGTGAGCGGCAGAATTAATCGCCCATGTCACATGCCAAGTGTAAACCGTTCGCATGATCACGGTCCAAAAGAAAAACTGAGCTGTAAATCTGAGCACGCCGCCTTCGGGAGCCATCAACAACGCAAGTCCGTATCCAGCAGCGAGAAAAGCCAAAGCATGAACTGCGTAGATGACAACCCAGTTCAATCCGCGCTGTAGCCACATGTAATATTTATCGCGCATCAGATCACGAACGTACTTGTCATAAGCCGAAGCAGTACTCAGATCCGTGTTGTCAATGAACAACCATCCCATGTGTGACCAGAAACCGCTGACGTGAGGCGTGTGAGGATCAGGTTGGTGATCTGAATGTTGGTGATGTACTCGATGAACCAAAACCCAGCGAGCTGGTGAATCTTGAAAACTACAGACTCCCAAAGTCGCCAATGTGTACTCGAACCATTTGGGACAATCAAAACCTCGATGCGTTAGCAAGCGATGATAGCCGGCGCCAATTCCCATCGAGGTGAAAATGTAATTGCCAAGCGGTAGAAACAATAAACCCCACCAGGAAAAAAAGTATCCGAAGAAAGCGAGTGGAATCATCAAGTGAAACAGGATGACAGGGATCAGATACGACCAAAGGATCTGGCTTTTGTCGTTGACGCCTTCTGGACGCGGAACTCGCGTCCTTCCCAATCGCTCTGACTCGACATGAATGTCTTTGGCA
This sequence comes from uncultured Pirellulaceae bacterium, assembly GCA_964389585.1. Taxonomy (GTDB): domain Bacteria; phylum Planctomycetota; class Planctomycetia; order Pirellulales; family Pirellulaceae; genus Mariniblastus. Next base: position 2,293 of record CAYMFZ010000124.1, read on the forward strand.
ATCGCATCGGTTTCAGTCAGCTTAGGCTTGGATGTTGGCTTTGACGACTGGGTGTCTGGTTTTGTTTCGGTTGCCATAACTGCGACTTGGGTGGTGAAATTAAAAAAGGTCCGCTAATAGAATACCGGACCTTTACGAGAACAAGAATATCTATTCAGGCTAATCCGCAAATACGACCTGTAGCTTAACCATCAGCGGTTCAATTTGGCTTCGATACTGATTTAGAGCGAGCTTATCCTGTTCCTGGCACTGGTTAATCAATGGTTTAAGCGTCCGCCACTGAACGAATAGATCGTTCAATTCATTTCTCGATGCGATCGAATTCGGCTTCCGTAAGACCCGTTGGTGCAACTGGCGTGCGGAATCGCTCAATTGATCAGCCGCTCCACAAATTTGATCGTGGAATCGATTGTCGTATTTCCGCGATGTGATTCTCCGATGGACGTCTTTTGAAGTCTGTTTGCACAGAGCATGCAAATTTGTCGTGAGTTGAGAAAGGGCATACTGATCCATTACAGGCGGTTCGCCGAATGTTTGTTTCAAAGTCTGCATCGTGACGTCGATGTCGTCGAGGCGAAGATCGACTTCCGGGATGTGAAACTCATGGTACATATCGTGAAGGTGGTTCCATTGGGCTTCGTAAAGCCGGAAGTCCCATTCCAAGTCTTCAATTCGAGCGCCGGAGGAAATTCCATTGCTGAAGTTCGCACAAGCATGTTGAAACTCGCGAGCCGTCGTCAAAGCAATTCCAGGTTGCGGTCCAGCCATCAATTGTGCCATTGAAATCGAATTGAATATTTGGTTTGCGTTTTGAGATACGCCGTTGGCCATGCTGGCGAGGTACTCCCGATCAAGTTCAACCGGCAACCAAAGTTGCTCATGAATCATTCGCCCTGTTGCCTCGATGTCAGAGATTGAATGTCGAAGCCGGTCATCTCGCATGGTCAACAATTTGCGGCTGTACTTTTTCCATGCTGTCGTGCATTGCCGATAGGCGTCAACGATCGTGTCGTAGTCGCCGCGCCCAATCATGGCACTCGCTTGACCAATCATGGATTGAACTTGCTTGCCCTCTAGCATCAACTCGCGGCCACCCTGTTTGCCACGTGCCAGATAATAAACATCCTGAAGCATGTGGTTGTAATCGGATTGGAGTTTGGTTGACAAGCGTTGGAGTTCGCGACGATCAATTTGTGGTTGAATGTTGAATACGCCGCATAGTTGCGTGTCCAGATTTGAAATCGAGTTAATAAATCCCGAGCACTCCGAAGGCAGCCCGCGAGTCTGGCTTAAGCGGTGTGAGAGGACTCGCCAATCTCGATCGATCAATTGAAAATCTGCTACGAGCGGATCAATCGTGGGATAGATCTGCGCTTTTTTCGTCAGCAGCTGAATGTTGGCTTGCAATTTAAGTGCGTCCGCCAAAAGTGGACGAAGCTGCGGCGATTCGTATTCGTGATGGCGAAGCTCCGTAACCAGTTTGCCAGCCGACTGATTCCAAGAAACCAAATGACGACGCGCGGCCAGCATGTCATTCGAGACTTCAATTGTTACGGGGGGGCGATTGATTGGGCGACCGGAAGGGCGGCCAGGATTGCCGGGAACTGGTTGCCCAGGCCTGGCATTGTGTCTGTGATCGTTTCGGGGTTTCTCGACCGCCGATTCAATCAGCCCCTTAAGCAAGTCTTCAACAAGCGCTCTACGTTGAGCACGCCGTTGGTCTTGGGCAGTCGAGATTGTCAAAAGAGAAAAAGTGAGAGCGATCGCTAAAGCCTGAGTGATTTTGTTCATCACAATTCCAGTACAAAGTTGCTTAGTTCAAGAGCGCGGCCAATTGCTATTCCATGCACGCCAAAAACATGAAGCTGAGTCAGTTCGATCCCAGCTCCGCGGGTGCAACCATTGTATCAGAAACAACGGTGACCTTGCGTCTGGGCTGAGCCCGAGATTTACCAAGCCAATCTATAAGATCTAGCGCTCAGGTTCTATTGCAATCGAAATAGACTTTTTTGATGACGTACTTTGGGGCAACACTTAGCTTTAGAGCCTATCCCAAAACTTGTGAGCCGTTGGCGCTAGCCTCGGGTCAACCTCGGGCCAGCGAGTTCGGATGGCTTGTTTTGCTGGTTGCTCCGGCCCGAGGCTAGCGCCTACGGCTCACCATAGTTCAGGGATATGCTCTTAGTTGTCGACGGCGAACTTTGTGGCCAGAGCTAGTAAGCAGGATTTAGAACCGGTCGTCTTCGCTGCCAGGAGCATCGGCTGCCTTCTCGTTGCCAATTCCTGAAGGCGTAACCTCAGGCGGCTCAACGTTTTTTAGCGTGGTTGGATCGGTCATTGAAGTTTCTTCAGTGGTCTTCGATTGATCCTCGTCACCGATCGTAACCAAATCAGATGAAGCCGTATTCGACTCCGTGTCGGGAACGTTGATTGGCGCTTTTCGTGCCTTCTGCGGCTCAACCAGTTGAAGCTTTCCCGAATAACCTTCGTTGCCTACGGCTGAATTCTCGTTTGCAATTGGTTCTTTGCGACTCGTTTCCGTTTTAGCCATCGGTTGAACATTTCGTTCCAGGACGCTGAGGCTTGCAGGGTCATTATTAGGAGTGCTTGTCGAACCTTCGCCGACAGAGAGTGAAGGCGTAGAAGATGCTGCTCCAGTTGTTGGGTTTCCATAGGCAGGAATCGCGTCACCGATTTCGTTTCCACAATCATCAACAGGAACCTTAAACATGACCACGCGAGACACGTTTCGCATCTCCTCATACTCGACGCGGCGACGAACTGTTTTGGGAACCTGAATCTCTTTTGTGACTTCGAGATAGCGAGGAACTTCGACCGTGTAAGGTTCAACCGATTCGACTTTTTTGTAAGTCGTCTCAGTGATTGGAACTTTCTTGATGGTCACTTCATCGCGATAAGTCGTCTCGGTGTAAGGCACGTCCTCAGTGATGATTTTCGTGCGTGGAATCTTAATCTCGACTGGGACTTTTCGAGTCTCGATCGTTTCTACCATTTCCTCGATTTCGACAGGTACTTTACGAGTTTCGACTTGATCGACGTAGCGAGTTAGCTCGACTGGCTTACGTTCTTTTTTGACTTCAGGTACATAAGTCCATTCGTTCTTTTCTTGCGGGACGAGCGCGGGCACTGTGGCAGCGACTGGCGTGACCGTTGAGGGCTGAACCCAATGAAGTCCGCGTCGGCGATAGACCTGCTGACCCGAAGCTGGATCCGTGTAGTAGCCAGCGGCCAGCCATTGCATCCTCGGGCGTCGTGTGTAGTCTGGCACCGATTGAAGGTCAGCAACAACGGCTGCGCCAGGGGCAAGTTCTGTTTTGGTTTGGAGAACTGGCTTGTACGTCGTCGTTTCTTTGACTTCGATCATTCGCTCTGTGACCGGTTTACGAACGGTGTATCTCTCTTCTCGCATTTCCGTCTTGATTACTGGCTTTCGAACCGTGTATTCCTTGTCCTGCATTTCGGTGACGGTCTCGTAACTCGTCTCCGTCCATTGCTTTTTTCGAAACTTAGTTTCAATGACTGGTTTGCGGACCGTCGTTCGCTCTTCGTGTTCGATTGTTTTTCGAACGGGTACGAATTCTGTGGTCTTACGGTTTCTTGTTTCCGTTTGCATTACTTGTTTGTAAGAAGTCACCGTCTGCTTTTCCGCGACGGTCTCTTCCACCCACTTATAAAGCTTGACAGGTTTTTCTTCGACGATCGTCCGCTGAACATACTTATAGCCAGCGACTTCTTGGGCATTCACGGGAAGCGCAATCAAAAGCGTGAGAATAATCAAGAAAGGATTAAGCTTGTTCTCAAACATGAAATGACCTGAATTCAATAAACACAACTTGAAAAAGTGAGTGCTGGGACCAACGTCCATAATAAGCACAACGTTTAAGTGCCGCCATTTCGAAGGCTAGGTTTGGATTGGCTATCAATCCCGAAAAGACCATTCAGTTGGCGACTACGATGATTTTGACGAATTCCGTGCCCAGAGGCAAATGGCCAAACCGAGTTTGTGCATGCTTTTTGGTGCTTTCACTCTCGCCATCTCGCTGAATGTTAAACCTTAACGGTTATTCCGATTGTGACGCTGGTATCTATTAATCGACCAACAGACGAATCCAATTGTCTCATGGAATACTCGGACACTTCCGAACCAGCGATATAGGGATGTGCGTGCGCATGTCTTCTCATCAACGTTGCGCATAGGAAAATTGTCATCGAGTCCGTTCGCTCCAACTCGATCAGGCCGTACCGATCAATCATTGATCGGATTTGGCCCCGGATGCATCACGCGAGACGCGTCGATCATTACTTGTTGCGCTCGATTCGAAAACGGGCAGGTCAAATTGAAGGCTGCGGCAAAGAAGTATTGCTAGGCCATGCGGACGAGTTGCGAACTCAATTGCGAACGCAAAAGCTCTCTGCACTTTCGCAAAAAGCGGTTGTCGAATCGTTTGCACTGACGACAGAGGCGCTTCGTCGAACGACGGGCAAAGTCTACTACGACTGCCAGTTGTTGGGTGGTTTGGTATTGGCGACCGGTGCCATCGCAGAGATGCAAACGGGCGAAGGCAAGACGGTCACTTGCGGATTGCCAGCGGTGCTCTATGGCTTGCTTGGCAAAGGCGTCCACGTCGCTACGACTAACGCTTATCTTGCGGAGCGTGATCACGAAGAGCTTGTTCCAGTGCTTGAAGCGCTTGGTCTTTCTTCGGCACTGATTTCCAACGACCAAGACCCGTTAGAAAAGCGTGTCGCCTACCTCTCGGATGTCACGTACGGAACAGGGTATGAGTTTGGTTTTGACTTTTTGCGAGATCAAATGGCCCTCCGCAACCGTCCAAATTTGCAGTTGGGCACAAGGTTCCTCGCACGTCTTCGTGGCATGGAAGAACACGACGTCATGTTGATGCAGCGTCCGCTTTCATTCGCAATCATTGACGAAGCCGATAGCGTGCTGATTGACGAAGCGGCGACGCCGTTGATCCTGTCTGGCAGCCAAGGCGCGACGATCCCCGATCCCGCCGTCTATCAACACGCGAAACACGTTGCCAATCAACTCAAAGAGGGAATCGACTTCGACGTTGATTGGATCAAAACATCAATCGAACTCACCGACGCCGGCTGGAAAAATATCCACGTCCAACTGCCTCCTGAGGTTCAATCGCACTTGCAACGACCTTGGTCGCAATACATTGAACAATCATTACGAGCACGCCTTATTTTGAAACGCGATGTTGATTATGTGGTCGTCGGCAATGAAATCGTGATCGTCGATCCCAATACGGGCCGTTTGCATGATGAGCGAAAGTGGCGGAGCGGACTTCATCAAGCCATCGAAACTCGCGAAAACGTTCCGATGACCGAAGAGCGAGAAATCGAAGCCCGTATCACGCGTCAACGCTATTTCGCGTTCTATGAGCAAGTCTCTGGCATGACGGGGACGGCGATGGGCAACGAAGCTGAACTACAAGAATTCTATAACTTGCCTGTGGTCAAGATTGAGCGCAACAAGCCATCGGGTCGAAAGACGATCCGCGCGCGATACTTTGGCAACAACGAATCAAAGTATGTTGCAATCTGTGAAGACGCCATCGCCCGCGCCGACAAAGGCCAACC
>CAYMFZ010000124.1:7933-11589 GCA_964389585.1 uncultured Pirellulaceae bacterium
ATTGCGGAACTGGTCGCCAAAGCCGGTCGTGATCACGTCGTCTTGAACGGAACCCAGGATGATGATGAGGCAAGCATTATTTCTGTCGCTGGACGTTGCGGAACGATCACAATCGCCACCAATATGGCTGGCCGCGGGACTGACATTAAGCTTGACGATGACGCGCGAAAGTCTGGTGGACTGCACGTGATCGTTGCAGAGCATCACGATTCGCCACGCGTCGATCGCCAGTTGATCGGGCGAAGTGCGCGACAATCTGATCCTGGCTCGTGTCAGTTCTTTGTTTCCGCAGAAGACGAAATCGTAAAACGTTTTGACCAGTCATTGGCAAAATCAATGCGCAAGTCTGCCAATAAAAAAACAGGCGAGTGCCGAGCAAATTTTGATGCTCACATTCGCGCTTTGCAAAATCGAATCGAGCGCATCGGGTTTGCTTCTCGAAAAAAGATGGTTGTTCACGATCGCTGGATGGAAACCGTCCAAGAATCCGTTGCCAAACTCGCGTAATTATCAGGCTTTACCGACGGCTGTTAACCAGTTGAGTAATCTCAAAATGATTCAAAAACTCATCCGACAAAATTCAAGAACAAGTCAAATCACTCGCGTGCTAAACGTGAGCGTCGTGTTAGCAATCGTCTTGGTCGGGCAAACAATCGCCTGTGCCAACCACAACGATGATGAGAAAGACGATCTACGACTTTCCCGAGCCAATCAACTGCGCGCACTTTCCGCGGGCGATGAAGCGTTTACCGAGCCGATCGAGACGATCAAAATTGCTTCGGCTGAATCCGGTATCGTCGGCAAGGTTAAAATCAAACGTGGCGATACCGTCGGCGTTGATGACTTGTTGTTCGAGTTAGACATGAGTGTGCTCGAAGCGTCAAAACGACTTGCATCGGCAAAAGCCAATTCCAAAGCTCGTTTGAAGGCCGCCAAGGTTGAATATGAGGCGAAAACCAAACGCTATAAGAAACTGGTTACGCTTCGCGAAGACGGTGCTGGCTCGGCAGAAGAAGTCGAAAAAGCCCAAACCGACGCGGAAGTTGCTCGTCAGTCCGTTGAAGCGATCATTGAAGAAAACGAACAGGCGGCACTTGAGACCAAGCGAATCGAAAGCCAAATGGAACTTCGCCGGGTTCGGACGCCGATCCAGGGCATCGTTATCGACGTTCGAAAAAAGGAAGGTGAGTACGTTGCCAGTTCCGATCCGCATCTAGCGACGATTGTGCAGTTGGAAACGCTGCGGGTCGTGTTCTACTTGCCAACATCTCGCGTTTCCAAAATCAAACAAGGCGATAACGCTGAATTGCTTTTGACCGAAACAAAGCAACATGCAAAAGGACTTGTCGAGTACGTCGCTCCAATCACAAATGCCGACAGTGGTCGCGTTCGCGTCGAGGTCCTCATTCCGAACGATGAAGGAGCTTATCGCAGTGGAGTCAGATGCCGCGTGCTTGAAGTGTTCGCTCAACAATCAATGCTTGATGAACCAAGTCAAGCCAGAAAAAAGTAGCTTCGATCCAGCATGATGATCAAACAAGTGAAGAGTTTGGTGAGTCTGACTCGCCTAACGTATCTCGCAAACTGAATTGAATTTCAAATGCCCAAGCAACCTATCTCCAATCTGAATGACGTGACGCAACGTCTGGCCAACGCCGGACTCGAAGGCGTGCAGGTTTCTGTCGGTCCGGCGAGTTCAGACAACGTGGAGTCGGACTTTAAGTCAATCGCGGGTCAAAAAGACGCTGCTCACTTGGTGGAACTGAGCGATGACTTGCATGCGATTACTTCGACGACTGAAAAACGGAAAGAACTGATCGGGCGTTACCTGGATGCGGTTACCAGTCGCGGTCGAATGATTAGCGTCGCTTGGGTTGAAATTGAGATGGGTTCGCAACCTCGAGTCGTCGAATCAAGATTCAAAAATCCGTCGATGGACAGTCCCGCGATGCGTCAGCAACTTGTGGACGCGGCGTCGATTAGTGGCCAAGGATCTTCGCTGCAAATCTTTCGGTCGGAAAAAGTACGCGGTTCGTTGGTTGTTTGTGCACCCTTCTTCAAAGACGAACAAACCACGGCTGTGATGTGCGGCATGGTCCACGACGACAAAGCCAAATCGGCGGAAGCGATGATGGTGTGCCAGTCGGTCGCCGATCACTACAACCTTTGGCGTTCACGAGACAGGCTGACTTCCATGGCGATGGAAGTTCGAAGCACGGCTACGGTTTTGGAACTTGTCGGTAAGACCGAATGCAGCATCACCGTCAAAGACGCCTGTGTGAAGATTGCCAATGAGTTGCAGTCTTTGTTTCGCTGCGACTACGTTGCCGTCGGTTTGAAGCAATCGAAAATTGCCTCTTGCAAATTGATGGCGATCTCGTCGATGGCAGAATTCGATCACCAATCTCGCACAACGACGCAGCTTCGAAGTGCTTTCGATGAAGCGATACTTAAAGGGCGTTACACTTCGTTTCCTGCCCCGCCCGCAGATCAATCGGGCCCCGCGCTTTCGCACAAAAAGCTCGCCCAGCAGATGCGGTGCGAAGCCGCGATTACCATCCCGCTTCGCAATCAAAACGAAGTGATCGTTGGAGCCGTTTCAATCTTGGGTAATCGACAACTCGATCGAAATCCTGCCACGCGAAACCTGATCAATGCTCTCGAGCATCCGCTGGGAAGTTGCATTGAAGTTGTTCGACTTGCCGAGGGCGGTTGGATGCGTAAGCTTCAACGACGCATCATTTCTTCAGAGAGAACCAGTACTAAGATGGCGGTGATCGCGGCTGTTTTGATCACGGCGATCGCAATGTTGGTACCCGTTCCGTACCGAATCAATTCGACATGCACGGCTGAGCCAGTGATCCGAAGTTTTAGCGTTGCGCCGCATGATGGATTGTTGGAAAGCACTTTTGTTGAGCCAGGAGATGTTGTCACCAAGGGGCAACTGCTCGCTCGAATGGAAGGCCGAGAATTACGTTCGCAAATTTCAGCAGCGGTTGCCAAAAAGAATCGGGCTGCCAAAGAGCATGACGCTTTTTTGGCAAACGGAAAGATCGCAGATTCAATTCAATCGAATCTCGACCATCTCAACTTTGACGCTGAACTTAAGATCTTGCATTACAAGGAAGAGAAGCTAGAGATCAAGAGCCAGTTTGATGGAATCGTATTGTCAGGCAGCATCGACAAGCGTGAAAACTTTCCCGTCACGGTAGGTCAAAAGCTCTACGAGATCGCACCAATCACTCCGCTTCGAATCGAATTGGCTATCCCCGCGGATGAGATCATGCATGTCGAAAATGGCCAAGAAGTTAAGTTTCGATTCGACGGGTTTGGAACGAAAACCATCGTCGGCGTCGTGGATCGAATTCGACCAAGCTCCATGATTCGCGACGAAGAAAACGTTTTTATCGCCGAAGCAATTCTCGAGAACAAGGACGGAAAAGTCCGGCCAGGTATGAATGGTCACGCGAGAGTCTATGGGAAGAAGCGGTCACTTGGCTGGGCGATTTTCCACCGGCCGTGGGAGAAGATTGTGACCGCGATTGGGTTTTGAAGTTCAATGCGGAATGAGGGATGAGGGATGAGGGATGAGGGATGAGGGATGAGGAATGAGGAATGAGGAATGAGGAATGAGGAATGAGGAATGAGGAATGAGG
>CAYMFZ010000125.1:0-7489 GCA_964389585.1 uncultured Pirellulaceae bacterium
CTTGTTTGCCGCCGTCAATTGGCAAACGGGTGTTTGTGGAATTGCAAACTGGATTCTCTACGTTTTCATTTACACACCGCTAAAGCGTCGGACTCATTGGAATACAGAAATTGGAGCGGTCGCCGGTGCGATGCCAATTGTTATGGGATCGCTAGCGGCAACGGCTACCGTTGGAACGGTTTGTTGGGCATTTTTTGGCGTTCTTTTGCTTTGGCAGTTTCCTCACTTTATGGCAATCGCTTGGAAGTACCGCGATCAATATCGTCAGGGCGGTTTGAAAATGCTGACTGTGACTGAACCTACAGGGGCCGCGGCTGGTAGAAAATCCATTGTGACGGGCGTCTTATTGATTGTTGTCAGTGTCCTGCCCGTTATCACATTCGAAACACAAACCTATGTTTGGTGCTTTGCGATTGCCGCCGTGTTACTTGGCTTGTTCTATCTGAAACCGGCCATCGCCTTCAACAAGTCGCGAACAGATGCCACTGCAAGGCGACTTTTGCGCGTCTCGCTTCTTTACTTGCCGGCTTACATGTTGCTTTTGATTGTGGCGTGTCTAAGCGAGTCGATGTTCGTCGCTTTGACGACGGCAAGTTAAATGGTCGTCAGTCTTGTTAGCGTCAAGAGGTCCGATGGAATTCGAACCTCGTTGATGTTTCAGGCATGAGTTCTTTACACCGCCGCGTGGTCTTTGCTTGTTAAAGTTGATCAATTATGAGTCGTAAAACTCCAGTATTGTTGTGGTCATTGGTTGCACTGATCGCAGCCGGGATGATTTACCTTTCCAGTCCTAGTCGTGAAAATCCTTCAGAGCCAAAACAGCCGCTAACGACTGGTGCTAACTCGGAAAGCTCAGACTTAATTGTCGACGAGCATGGGCGAGCCTTTGCCGAGGTCCCTTGGGAATATTTGCGAGACGTTGACCGATTCAAGTTGAAAGATCAAAACGGCGACGAGTTTGACTCGGCAGATCTCAATGGTGAAGTTTACGCCGTGAGTTTTTTCTTTGCGACGTGTCCTAGTTTTTGTCTCGACCTCAACAAGCAACTTGACCAAACTAATTCGGCGTTAAGAGGGACAGACATTCGATTCCTGACCCTTACGGTGGACCCCAAGAACGACACGACTGAGAAGCTCAGGACGTACGCAAATCAATTTGGAGCCGAGCCAGATCGTTGGGCCTTCTTGAATGGCCAGCGGCATCAGTTAGAGCAGGTAGGCGAACATACATTTGATGTGCCGATTGATCCAGAGACACATACGGATAACATTTTTCTGGTTGACAAGTGGGGACGATACCGAGATCGATTCAAATGGGACCAGCCGTACGATATGAAACGCTTTGTCGAAGTCGCCAAAGAGTTGGCTGCAGAGACGGAGCCGCCATTCGGAAAAGTCATCAAGACGCGAAACGTCATGGCTGGCACGGTGCCGGATTCAAACAAAATCCCTTGGGTTCGTGATTTTCATTTGACTGAACGTAGTGGCAAGCCATTCTTTTCGCGTCAACTTACTGGCGAGGTTTGGATTGCCAACTTCTTTTTCACCATGTGTCCGGGGGTTTGTCCCAGGCAGTCTAGGTACGTTCGCGATTTGCAAAAACGCCTTGGGCAGTCTTCTCCCAAGATGGTCAGCATTTCTACTGATTCCCAAACCGATACCCCCGAAGTCCTACGAGAGTACGCCACGAATTTAGAAGCCGACGATGACAATTGGCTTTTTTTGACAGGTGATCCAAACTTTATCAAACGAATTGGTGTTGAATTTTTTAAGGCCAACGCTGACGGCGGGCATCATTCTTCACTGCTCTTTGTTGTCGATCGTTGGGGTGAAGTACGTGGGGAGTTTGATTGGGAGAAAGCCAGCGAGGAAACCGAAATGTTAGCTCTGGTTGAGAAACTGAGAGCCGAGACTCGCCCACCAAGACCTGTTGACCCTCCCAAGCCCAAATTGATTGACGACCAAGATGACGACGAACTAGATGAGGACGAGTAATGGATCGGCAAAACTACGTTCAGCAGCCGGCCAATATCGCGTTAGGAAAGAAACTCAGCGTCGCAACCTGGTGTGTCACGGTTTTGGTTTGGCTACTTGTTGGCGCGATGCGATCCCCTGAAAAGTTTCCATTGCCAGAAGGAGTCTCGTTAGCTTTTCTTCCGACGGTTCACGCCGGTCTCAATTCGATGGTTGCGATATTCTTGATCGTCGCTTTGTTGATGATTAAGCGAAACAATGTTCGACTCCATAAGATGGCCATATCAGCGGCAATGCTTTGTTCGGCTGCATTCTTGATATGCTACGTGGCTTATCACTTCACGACGCCGGAGACTAAGTTCGGAGGTACTGGCGTTGCAAAAGCGATCTACATAACGCTGCTTGTTAGTCACATTGTCTTGGCGGCGGTGAGCTTGCCCTGCATTTTGTTGACTTGGGTTTACGGATTTACGAACCAGTTTCAAAAGCATCGTCGAATGGCGCGATGGGTTTTTCCAATTTGGTTGTATGTCGCCATTACTGGGCCTGTTTGCTATCTGTTGTTGCGACCCTATTATGTCACTTGAATTTGGAATTGATCTGTCTTGCGATTGACTTGACTTTATTCCGAATGAAAATGATTAGCCGCCGACACGTCAAACGACGTGACTGGCAATTCTGTTCCTCTCTCGTGTCACCATCGTTAACTCTTCGAAAAATCATGTACTACATTTGCATTGTTGCCTGCACCCATCATTCGCACCCCGAACATGCGAACATCGATCAAGCCTACATTGGATGTTGGATGGAACGCGATACCGAAGAGGAAGCGATCGAAGATGCGAAGACGATGATCCTCGAAGAGCCTTGGGTGATTGAAGAAGTCGAAAGCGTCAGTGTCGTGACCGCTGAGGAATACGATGACGATCCAGAGAATTTGGCTTACTATGAGCAGGCTTTGGTCGACAAAAATGTTTTGGTCTTCAATGTCTGTCCAAGGTTTCCAACTTATTTCGTTCAGTTCGATATCGTGCAGGATGAAGTAGGTGAATCCGGCGAGCCGACGGGGAATGAATTGAACGCCGATGCGACGCTTTGGGTCTCCAACGAAACAGTTGTCAGCGAAGAAGAATCGCCAGAAGAAATTGACATGATGGACGAAGAGTTTTGGTCAGAAGCCCGAGTTGCCCGAGCTCTTGAGATCGCCAAAGCAGTTGTGGAAAACGAAGGCTGGAAAGTAAATGACACGGTCAAGCACTGGCCGTTTTCCTACCGACATTTGGACAAGCAACCGGACCTAACAGAATACGTCGATGGAGCCGAGGAAGATGGCGTCAGTCTCGTGATCTGGGATAAAAACGGCGAAGAGGAAGAAGTTGGCGAAGGAACCGAAGAAGATGAGTAGGCAACTCGTGAATCAAAGTTTGATGCCTATTTCGTTTCCAGTTTGCAAATAAAAAGGCTACAAAGTGCTCCCGCGTAAACTGCGTACCAATACATACGCAAAGACTTAGGTGTCAGTCGTTTTCAGCGGAAGGTGTGGGATTTGAACCCACATGTCCTAATGGACTCCGATTTAGCAGATCAGCCCCGCGAACCGTATCCGGCTACCTTCCATTTTTAAATTAAAGCGGAGGCCGAGGGATTCGAACCCTCAAGTTATTACGACCAGCGGTTTTCGAAACCGCCTCCTCACCGTTCGGATGACCTCCATTAGATTGTTATGGATTTGCTTGTTTGGATTTTCTCAAAGTCCGTTGAACTCAAAAGCGGAAGGAGCGAGATTCGAACTCGCAAGGCGGCTAAGCTCGACCACTTTCCAAGCGGCTGCCATCACCCATTGGCTTGTCCTTCCAGTTTTTTGAGATCGACGCAAAGTCAGTCGGGTAGTTCGGAGTCGAACCGCAGATGTGCTACCAACCGCACCCCTACCCGAGTTCATTGGTTTCCGATTCATGACGCAAAAAAAGCCCGGCGTTTTATCAACACCGGGCTTTCTTACTATCTATTCGAGAATTCAAGCCAAGTGTCATAGACGCATCGGTGAGGAACTCGAACTGGAGAATTCGACACCACCCACGATTTCAACAGACTGACTTGGCGAAACAAAATTCATGATTGCAAAACTCTATTTAAATAAGCGAAAGGAAAACACTCTGTCTTCGTTAACTTAGACGAGAAACTCGCAATCAGGTTCACGAAAAATGTCGACTTGTTATCTCAGGTCAACCAACGCACAAGTTGCTCGTCGACGTCGGAAAACTTGGCCGTGTAAAAATGATCGGCTTCAGGGACTTCTCCAATCGTGAAAGAATTCCAGGCTTGATTAAGTTCTTCAAGCTGAGGGCGAATTCCAACAAACGCAAGATCGTTGTCCAATTCCTTTTGTCCAAACAGTAATAAAGTTGGAACGTCAACGCGATCAATGAAACTCAGCCAGTTAAATGATTCAGCCGGTCCATATTTGTCGACGTAGCATTGAGGAGTCATCCAAGTCGGATAGGGGAATGTGACTTGGACAGGTGTTTCGCCTTGGCCATCGCCAACCAACCGCTCGCAGCGAGTAAACGTTTGGCGAAAGTTTTCGCCTTGGGGAGCGTCAATCAATTTCGAATGGCTTAGCCGAGTGGCCGACAAGCAAATGATGGATTTGATTTTGGGATGTGGATTGAAAGCCTGGGCGTAGAGTGACTTAATCGCGCCAAGCGAATGTCCCAATACCAAGACATTGCTGTGTCCTTTCTTGACCAGAAATTCAACCCACGCGGGCACGTCGAACTTTGCGTCAGCTACGTCTTCAAGTGCTGCTCCCGCGGATTTCGATTTGCCCGCCCAAGCCGTTGTGTTGATCATGTCGTGGCCGCGAGTGTTCACGATCACAACCGACACACCAATGCCACAAAGCGTTTGGGCAACGTGCAACAGAAGTCGAGATGAATAGAAATTTCCACCCAACCCGTGAACCAATACTGCAGCATCAGGCGAACCGGTTTCTGCCGTGGTTAGCAGACGTTCATTTGACCGACGATAGAGCCCATGAAGTCGAACGTGATCCGATGTCGTTGTGGTAACGAGTTCGCCATCCATTAAAATTCGCCTTGGTTAGCCATGTTAACAACAAGCACATTGGAGAGGACTCACGAAAAAGCCCCAGTCATGATGACCGGGGCTTTCAGGTTTTGAGCTTAGTTCATAGCGTCTCGGAATCGGCAATCGAGTCGCTAGAAACGCTTAGCCCATGTTGTTTTGGTTCACAGGATTGGCACTCAATTGAGACAGCAGTTGCAGAACTCCGTTCAAATGTGCCAGCCTTGGGCCATATCGATCAACGAATTCGTTCATCATAAAGTCACTGTCAATCATTTCTTCGAAACTATCGTTAACGTCGACAGTCAATGTTTGAAGAAATTCTGTTTGTACCTGTGAAAGTGCTTCCGCCGCAGCGCGACACCTGCGAGCCAGCAAAGGATTGGCGTCTTTCCACTGAGTAAGTTCGTTTGCCCGTTGACGTTGGCTTGACTGCATTTGGTCAATCATTTCCTCAAGCAATTCGTTTTGGCGGTCTTGACCAAGAACCAATTGGTGAAGCAGCGCCGTCATTTCGCTTTGCGATTGCGAAGGTTGTCCTACAGTTGCTTCGCTAGCACCTTGGGCAACATCAATGCGAAAAACGGGCGACATGTCTTGAGAATCGTGGGTCATGTTGAGAACACTCCGAACGTATTTTTATGAGAACAACAACAGTATAAACCGCGCTTGGTCGAGTGTCGAGGATTTGCATGACTATTCGTAACTTCAAAAAAAACGCTGGAGCGAAAAAGCAGATTGACCAGCAAAGTTTCTCACCAAGTTGGTTGACGAATTCATTTGTTCTATTAATAGGGTTTGAAACGAAGCCTTTGTCATGGAGGCTCGTATCTCAAGTAAAATTCCTCCCGTTCCGATGTCAGAAAGGCTGTGCTATCCACGGATGGTGGCACAAAAAATTGCTTTTGAATTTCGTTGCTTTAGTTGTTGACAAAACTTGGTCGGCTAAGTGCTGTTTTACGGGAAACCGAAATCGCCAAGCCAGACTTGTTTGCGATGATCGTAGGCAATTGAACTTTTGGAAATCACTTGCGAGTGATTGATAGTTTAGGATCAGGCATTTGACATCGTCGGACATCAATTCGTCACCGGACGCCACGTACGGATTCATCACTGTCGTTGAACTCAATGGCATTGGGCATTGCGGTGGACTTCTGATCGTTTCTCAGATCGGTAGGCCTATTGAATTCCATTGCACTGCTCCCGTCACAGCGAACCGCGCACAAGAAATCATGTACGGCAAAACCTACAATGGTTTTTTGGTCGCAGATCAAATTGGGATGGCATTGGTCGACAAAGCCAAGCATCAACCGACGATGTTTGTGACCGATTGTGTTGACATGTTACCGATAACGGAGCTGATTGACGCGCCGTTAATCTTTGCAGAGGCTCCGAAGTCTGCCGAGCCTTTTGATGGACAGGGATTGACGAGTTTTCAAATTAACCATCAACCCGTTTATTGCATCAATGCGAAACGTAGTCAGGTGGATTCGCTTGAGAATAGTCTTCACAAGTTCACCAAGATGTTGCCGCTTGATGAGCCGTTTGAACGAATTTGCCAAGCCATCGAAGAGGCTCATACGGGGCTGCGGGCTGCTTAGGCCGAGCGTCAGGCTGCTTTGTTGATCTGTTCGTTCATGCGAGCAAAACGTAACCAACAAAAACCAAGGATGGTTTTGATGGATCAGAAACTCGAATTTCCTTCTTCAGGCGATGAATCTCGGCAAGAGATCGATTGGAATCAGGCCATGATTCCATGTCAGCCCGATTTTCTGGACTCGTGGAAGTATCAGCGTCCGAGTTCGCCACCGGTTGTGTCGGCCAAATTTCGCCCCAAGCGAATCAAGTCGACCAGCTACTTTTTCAGCGAAGATGGTGCAAGTAAAGGAGCTTCACCTGCTGCCGGCCAAGGCAAATCTCAACGTTTGTTTGATCCGTTTTCCTCGGCTTCACCTGTCGATGAGATTCAAGACGAGGTCGCGTCTCAGGAATCGAAACCGAAAAAGCCGGCCTCTCGAACTCGAATCGAACCGCCGAGTGACGTGATTAAACTTGAAGATCGGTTGTTCTACATGCTGCAACCACCGCTGGAGACGTTGCTTGGTGGTAAGACCATGGAGTTTCCGTTCGAGCCATTCAACTTTCAATACGCCGGCATCGCGTTTCTATTTCCGCGTCACAGTGCGATTCTGGCGGATGAAATGGGGCTTGGAAAAACGATGCAATCCATCAGCACCGTTCGAATGTTGCTTCGAGCCGGTTACATAAAAAACGTCTTGCTGATTTGCCCAAAACCACTCGTCACAAACTGGCAACGAGAATTCAAGACGTGGGCCCCCGAGATCACTGTCGCCGCGGTCAAAGGCAATCAGCATCAAAGAGCTTGGCATTGGAAAGAAATCGCAGCGGGACGCGTCCAGGTTGTCAT
>CAYMFZ010000125.1:7499-10651 GCA_964389585.1 uncultured Pirellulaceae bacterium
TATGAATTACTGACTCGAGATGAGGGGATGGTTACTGACCCCGCCAACCAATACGACCTGGTGATTCTTGACGAAGCCCAACGAATCAAAAACAAGTCAAATGCCACAAGCCAGGTCATCCAGAAAATCAATCGGAAACGAAGTTGGGCACTGACAGGCACGCCGATCGAAAATGGAATTGAAGATCTTGTCGGCATTTGCGAGTTTGCGGCCAAAGGAACGATTTCAAGTGGAATGACCGCGAAAGAAGTTCGAGTGCGAGTCAAAGATTTAATCCTCCGACGGACTAAAGATCTTGTGATGAAGGATATGCCGCCGAGATTAATGCGCGATGCCGAGTTGGCACTTTCTCCTGATCAGCAATTCACCTATGACGGCGCGGAGAACGACGGCGTGCTGCGGCTCAACGATATGGGTGACGAGTTGACGATCAAACACGTTTTTGAACTTGTTCTGCGACTAAAGCAGATTTGCAACTTTGACCCTTCAACAAAATCAAGCAGTAAAATCGAGCGACTGAAAGCCGACATGGACGAAGTCGCAGCCAGTGGCCAAAAGGCGATCGTGTTCAGCCAGTGGGTGGATACGCTTCAGGTGATTGGCAAAGAATTGCCCGAGCATAATCCGCTTGAATACCATGGGCGAATTCCTTCGAAACAGCGAGATCCGATTCTTCAAGAGTTCAAAGAGAATCCGAAACGAAACGTGCTGCTGATGAGCTACGGTGCCGGAGCGGTTGGGTTGAACCTGCAGTTCTGCCGATACGTGTTTCTGTTTGATCGTTGGTGGAATCCTGCGATTGAAGATCAAGCAATCAATCGCGCCCATCGAATCGGTGCCGCTGGAAGCGTGACCATCACACGAATGATCATGTCGGGAACGATCGAACAGCGAATTCATGAAATTCTCGAAGAGAAACGAGAACTCTTTAGAGAAATACTCTCCGACGGCGACGAACCTTCTCGCCGTGGACTTTCGAAGGATGAAATCTTTGGGCTGTTTAACCTGACGACGCCCAAGGGTAAGATCATTCCGGTGATTGAAGATGATCAAAAGCCGCCCAAAGCAGCTTGACCCTCCGCTCAAGATCCATTTTCGTGTTCGTGCGATGCGGACATCTTGCCTTTCCATAAATTCAATTTGATGTCCGAGTCAACGCAAACGAAAAAAGCCAAACCAAACTGGTACCCTCCTTGGGCGCCACGTTTTTGGAATGGCATGCGTGTCAGCGACTACTTTCGATTGCTTCGTGAGAATCGTTTTCAGGTTCATCCTTTCAAGTATCCCATGACGTTGTTGGGAACCGGATGCGCAGTGGTGAACTCGACCTTAGCCGGCGTTCAGTATCTCACGCACGGGAAGAACATTCGAAATGCAACCTTAGATCAGCCACCTGTGTTTATTATTGGTCATTGGCGTTCGGGAACGACATTGATGCACGAACTGATGGCGATGGATTCGCGAATGGCGTTTCCGACGAATTTCGATGCATTCGTGCCGAATCATTTCCTGGTGTCCAAGTCTTTCTTTTATCCGCTCGTCAAGATGTTGATGCCCAAGCAACGTCCGATGGACAATATGGCGATGAGTGTTGGCTCGCCACAAGAGGATGATTTTGCCTTGTGCGCGTTTGGGGCGCCTACGCCTTATCGACGAATCGCTTTTCCAAATCGAGCGAATCGTGATCATCTAGATTTGAATCTGGAAAGTTCAAGTTCGCTTACGAAGAAACGGCTTCATCAATCGATGGACTATTTCTTGCGAGCGTTGACAGTGAGGTACGAGTCGCAATTGGTGTTGAAGTCGCCTCCACATACCGGGCGACTGAAGCAGCTTGCCGAGTGGTTTCCCGGAGCGAAGTTCGTTCACATGTCACGCCACCCTTATAAGCTTGTTCCGTCGACGATGCGACTTTGGAAGACGCTTGATCAGCTTCAGGGTTTTCAGCTTCCAAAGTACGATGACGTCGATCTAAAGAATTACATTTTCGAATGCAAAGACTTGATGTATGCGGCTTACCTTGAGCAACGATCAGAAATCCCTGAAAATCAACTTGTTGAAGTCAAGTTCGAGAAACTAGTCGCCAGCCCCATTGAAGAGATGAAGCGAGTCTATCAGCAGCTTGAGTTGGAGCAATTCGAAACGGCGCAACCATCAATCGAGAAATACTTCCAACAGAAAAAGGGCCACAAAAAGAATCCCTTTTCACTAGATGCGACGATGCAAAGCGACATCAATAACAACTGGCATCAGTACATGGAAGCTTTTGGGTATGAAAGTGGAAGCGATATTGTTTGAGCGCTTCGCTATAAGTTTGCGATAGCCCTAGCTCGCATTTGTTCGGTTAGCCGTGACGCGTAACCGGCCTGTGAGCCGTGACGCAAGCGGCCTGTGAGCCGTGACGCGTAAGCGGCCGGGCAGCAAGCTCACTATGTTTGTTTGTGGAGGTGGACTTACCTTACCTCAAGAATCACAAACGGACCTAATCCACTGGAGTCATGCGACGCTGCCGAGCGCGAACTTGAGGATCGCCGTTTTGCATCCGCAACTCATCACGTAATTGCTGATCCGTCATTCTTAAACGCTTGCGATGACTCAGGGTTTTCAGCCACCAGTCGGCCAGCGAAACAATCAGCATCGCAAACGCGACATGAAACACGACCGTGATCACCAACGTGAAGAGCTTACTTACCATTGCATCAGGCGAGTAGTTTGCCAGCGCGAAGAAGTCATTGCGGTCCTGAAGCCGGATGTTTTGGCCGAAGCGGTGAGGGATCTCGACAGCGATGATGTCGTGGATCTGGTTGAGGATCTTGATGCGCCGCAACAGGAAGCCATTCTTGAAGCGCTGGAGGACGTCGACCGGGTCGCGGTAGAACAGGCGCTGGCCTATCCGGAGTTTTCCGCCGGTCGTCTGATGCAGCGCGAGTTGGTGATGGCGCCCGAACATTGGAACGTGGGCGAGGCGATTGACCATCTGCGCGCCATGCCTGAGGACGATCTGCCGGAGCAGTTTTATCATGTCACGCTGGTGGATCCACGCCTGCATCCGACGGGCAATGTGACCCTTGGCAAGCTGATGCGATCACGCCGCGAGATGAAACTGTCTGACATCACAGAAGAGACGTTCCAGGTCATACCCGTGGATCAGG
>CAYMFZ010000125.1:10661-11086 GCA_964389585.1 uncultured Pirellulaceae bacterium
GAAGAAGACATCCTGCGTCTGGCCGGGGTGAGCGATGAAAGCTCCTTGTCGGATCGGGTGATCGGCACCACGAAGCGACGCTTCCCATGGCTTGCAGTGAACCTTGCGACCTCGATCGTCGCATCGCTGGTGATTGCGCAGTTCGACGTCGCCATTGCACAGATCGTGGCCTTAGCTGTGCTGATGCCGATTGTCGCGTCTATGGGTGGCAATGCAGGCACGCAATCTCTGACTGTGGCCGTGCGCGCCATTGCGACTAAGGATTTGACCGGCGCCAATGTGTGGCGCGTGATCTGGCGCGAAGTGCTTGTGGGGCTGGTCAACGGCGTGATCTTTGCGGTGATTATGGGGATTGTGGGCGTCATCTGGTTCGGCTCCCCAGCGCTGGGTTATGTGATCGCGGTGGCGATGGTTGTGAACATGGT
>CAYMFZ010000125.1:11096-11545 GCA_964389585.1 uncultured Pirellulaceae bacterium
CGGAACAGTGATACCCGTCTTGCTGGAGCGGTTGGGCATTGACCCTGCGCTCGCGTCAGGGGCGTTCGTGACAACGGTCACCGACGTGGTTGGCTTCTTTGTTTTCCTTGGGCTGGCGGCGGCGGTTCTGTTGTGACGGACCTTGCCGCGATCAAAGTCGCTGCCCGAAAAGAGGCATTCGCACGTCGCAAAGCCGCGCATGATCTGCGCTTTCCCGGCGCGGGCGGAAACTTGTCCGCGTTTCTGGCCGGTCATCGTGGTGTGCCTTTGGCGGGGTATATGCCGATCCGTACCGAAGTCTCTCCTTTGGCCGCGATGGCAGAGGCCTCGGCCCACGGTCCTGTCGCCGTCCCGGTTATTCAAGGCGAAGGGCTTCCTTTGGAGTTCTCTCGTTGGCGCCCCGATGGGGCTTTGCGCGACGGTCCTTTTGGGGCGCAAGTGCCCATGGT
>CAYMFZ010000126.1:0-1034 GCA_964389585.1 uncultured Pirellulaceae bacterium
TCTGGCGAAGTCCACTACAGGTTTTGAAATACCCTCTAGAAACAGGCTTGCAAACCATGTCGCGGTCAGGATATGAATTCTCATGTTTCGACTTTCGAATAATTAATCGATTGCTCTTCGACACAAAAACCGTCTTACACCAAGGTAGCATTTTTCGTTTGCAATTGAAAACTATTGATGGTTTCCTGCGCTGAGTGATGCACTTCTGCCGGAAATTGTGCCAATGATGGAACCAATTTTATTCTTCCAACAATAATTTGCAGGTCGAGCCGTTTGGCATGATGACTCTCGGCAAGAGTCACGCCGAGAAAACCAGATGAAGGGACATTGCAAAAAAGTGTTCGAACGAGCATCTGATCTCTAGCCCTGTCCGTGGATCCAATTTGATTTGGGTGACCGAATTGTTCGTAAGTTCTTTGCGTCAGTCCTTGTCAGCGGACTTTGATTGCTCGTCAAACGTGCTTGATTGAATCTCGATTTCAATGTGGTTAGAATTAGTGAGCGAAATAGCTTTAATTGAAGCCCATCGGCTAACTTGTCGATTCAATAACTTGCAAACATACCTAACGGAGAAACCCTGGTGAGCAGCAATAAATCTAGCGACAAGACCAAGACTGGCTCGTCGATTGAAAAAGCAAACGACTCGACACGTCGGGAATTTTTGAACGACGGTTCAAAACTAGCAGTTGCGGGTGCGACGATGGGGCCGCTGCTTGCACCTGGCCTTTCGATTGGTCGTTCTGCCCACGCATTTGGTAGCGACACGATTCGAATTGGACTTGTCGGCTGTGGTGGGCGTGGAACGGGCGCTTCAATCCAAGCCATGAACACGACAAGCGGAAACGTTGAGCTCGTTGCAGTTGGTGATGCATTTCAAAATCGACTTGATCAGTCGCTCAAGCAGTGCCAAAAAGAACACGACGCCAAAGTTCAAGTTCCAGCCGAGCGACAATTCGTCGGCTTCGACGCTTACAAGAACGTCTTGGCTTCTGACATCGACATGGTCATTCTTGCGACTCCGCCAGGATTTCGAC
>CAYMFZ010000126.1:1044-2546 GCA_964389585.1 uncultured Pirellulaceae bacterium
GCTGCGGTCAACGCTGGCAAGAACGTCTTCATGGAAAAGCCGGTAGCTGTCGATGCTCCAGGCGTTCGTCGCGTCCTTCGCGCTGGAAAACTTGCCGAGCAGAAGGGACTCGCCGTTGCGGTCGGACTACAGCGCCGACATGAGCGAGCCTATCGAGAAACCATTGACCAGCTTCAAAACGGCATCATTGGTGACTTGATCCATACGCGCGTCTACTGGAACGGAGGCGGAGTTTGGACTCGGCCGCGCGTCGACGGCGAGACTGAGCTGCAGTACCAGATGAATAACTGGTATTACTTTAATTGGATTTGTGGCGATCATATCGTTGAGCAGCACATCCACAATCTCGACGTCGCTAACTGGTTGATGAATGACTACCCAGTCACTGCCCAAGGCATGGGTGGCCGCCAAGTCCGTAACGGAGTTGATCATGGTCAGATCTTTGATCACCACGCTGTTGAGTTTACTTATGCCAATGGTCATCGCTTGTTGAGTCATTGCCGTCACATCAAAGAGTGCTGGAACTCAGTTTCGGAGCACACGCATGGTACAAAAGGCTATGCGGATATTAGCGGCGGACAGATCTTCGATCCGAGTGGTAAAGAGATTTTCAAGTGTAAAGAAGGTCCTGGTCAGCGCGGTGGTCATCAACAGGAACATCATGACTTGTTTGCGGATTTGCGAAACGGCATCGTTCCTAACGAAGCCGAATACGGTGCGAAAAGCACGTTCACCGCGATCTTTGGACGACTTGCAACTTACACTGGCAAGATGCTCAAGTGGGAAGACGCCATCAATTCTGAATTGTCACTTTGCGATGTCGACAAGCTCACTGGCATGAATGACGATGCCCCGTTTGGTCCAGACGCTGATGGGAATTACCCGATCCCTGTGCCTGGAAAGGGTGCTAAAGAATTTATTGATTGGGAAATTTCTTCAGGCAAAAAGAAGAAGAAAAAGAAGAAGAAAGCGGCCCCTGAAAAGAAAACTACTTAAGCAACGAAATAGTCACTACAGCCAGATTTAGTTTTCTGAGATTAATGTAGAATCAAAGAGGCGTCATTCTTGACGCCTCTTTTTTTGTTTCCAAACTCAAGGACTTACTTAACGAGCGTAACTCGTTCCTCGATCCAATCGCCGATCACTTTTAAGGCTTTGGGATTGAATGTTTCTTGAATTGTTACGTATTCACTCATCGTCCCAGACTCACATTCGTGGAACAAATGGTTCAGCCCCTCGAGCGTTACCATTTCGACGGCATAGTTGCCTCCGCCTTTCAAAGTTAGTTGTCATTGACAACTAAAGGCAACCGACTAAGATATTGAAAACGAAGAACAATTCGCAATAGGCCGAACATGAGTCTCACCAAAGCCAGTTTTTTGATCTTGAGTGTTTCCGTTGTATTTGCAGCGTTGATTCTCGTTGCGGCATACATTCTCGGAGATTCACCGTATCGAGACACCGTGACATTTGCTTTAATCGCGGTCTGGTGGATACCGTAT
>CAYMFZ010000126.1:2556-11486 GCA_964389585.1 uncultured Pirellulaceae bacterium
AAATTTGCCACCGTGCAAACAACCGTGTGATTCATGACTCATCGAAATCTGAAATCAACGATTAGCGAAGTCCGAGCTCACTCTCGCCAACTTGTCCGCGAACTCGACGTCGTAAAGGGTGTTTACCTGGGGACCGGATACACGTTTACACAGTGCCATGTTTTGTTCGAGCTTTCGACGCATGGCTCGCTTGGGCTCATCCAACTGGCTGACAACCTTTTGATTGATAAATCGAATACCAGTCGGACGGTCAAACAGCTCGTCACACTTGGGCTAGTGGAATCGAAGAAGACCTCAACTGACAATCGTCAAAAGTCTTTTCGCCTGACGGCGAATGGCAAAAAAGCGCTTAAGGCGACCATCAGCCTGGCGGACGACCAAGTCGAAAGTGCATTGGCAAATTTGACACCAGAACAACATCAGGTCGTGGTTCAAGGCCTCCAGCTTTATGGCCAAGCGTTAAGAAAAAGCCGCCTTCAATCCGAGTTTACCATTCGTCCAATTCGAAAATCAGACAGTCCACATGTCGCAAAAGTAATTCGAGATGTAATGACCGAGTTTGACGCCGTCGGCGAAGGATATTCGATCAACGATGAGGAAGTTGACACGATGTACACAAGCTATCGCGAAAAAAGCTCTTGTTATTTCGTGATCGAGCGGGAAGACAAAATCGTTGGCGGCGGAGGTATTGGCCCCTTGGCGGGTGGGACGAAATCAATCTGCGAACTCAGAAAAATGTTTTTCCGTCCAATTGCCAGGGGCTTTGGGCTTGGTCAGAAACTTCTAACGCTACTTTTGACTGAGGCGAGAAAGCGTGGTTTCAAAAAGTGCTACCTCGAAACGTTGGACAGAATGGAAGCCGCGAACGCGCTATACCGAAGGAACGGGTTTGAGGCCATTGATGGCGCTATGGGAAACACAGGCCATTGCAGTTGCGATTCCTACTATCTACTGAAGCTTTAGCTCAAAAGTCCTGTCAGATCTGTCGCACTTCAACGACGCCCCAACCGCGAATGCTTAGTTCGTGTCATTGGGAATGTTCCCATTAAAGTTCAATCTCTGTGCCAGAATGGTTGAAGTCGGCGTGGAGAAGTATCCGCCGCCGTCAGTGAGCACTGTGTTGCCCGCGAAAGTTGCATCGGTGATAAACATCGAGCTGTCGTTGAAGATCCCGCCACCTCGAACGCCGCCGTCATTCTCAAAAAAGTTAGTGTTTGCAATTCGAGAGTTGATATTTCCAGTCAGATAGAGCCCACCCCCAAGCGTCGTGGCAACATTCCGTTGGAAGAAAGAATCAATCGCTTGCAAATATCCAGTCGTGTAAATACCTCCACCTAAACCGATCGAACCAATTCCAGCAACAGAATTAAAACTTACACTGGCAAAATTTCGCAGAAAGACCAAAGACGTTTCGTCTGACCAAATACCGCCACCTTGCAAAGCAGCTGTGTTACTGGCGACCTGTCCATCGCTTACAACAACCGTTGAAAAGTCTTCAGCGTAAATTCCTCCGCCGTGACCAACAGTCGCAGAGAACATGATACCTGCGTCGTTATTGGTGACCGCAGAATTCGTCAATTGCAAAAGTCCACCAGCAACATGAATTCCCCCGCCACTTTGACGAGATGAATTACTATCAACCGTCGCATTGTTCAGAACCGTTCTCGCTGTTTCAAGTTCCGAATAGATGCCACCTCCACTTGCGTTTGGTCCAGCAGTCAAATTCTCGCTAATCGTCGCTCGATTGATATACAACCTCGCCCCGGAGTTGAAGACTCCGCCGCCACCTTTACCTACGACAGATCCTGCGGCCTGGTTGTTGTTGACTTCCGTGCCGGGGCGAACAAACAATTGACCTCCTTCGCCGACCCACATTCCGCCACCATCTTTCGCAGCCAAATTCCCTACAAACTCGCCGCCTTGAACAGTAACACGTGCCGATCCGCCAACGTAAAGACCGCCTCCATTGCTTGTGATGTCTGACGCAACGGGCAACGCTTCATTTCCAACTTCGACCGTGCCCACAGTTAGACCGATGGAAAAGAATGTTCCGCCGATCGATGCAATCGCACCGCCTGAGCCTCTTGATGTGTTTCCATCCATCAAACCACCGGTAACAAAGATGTCACCTGATTCTTGAAAGATCGCACCGCCATCACCAAAAATTCGAGACGCTTGATTCCCCGTGAAATTCGAATCCGTCACGAACAAAGTTCCATTGTCCATGTAGATCGCGCCACCACCATCTTCAGTCGCTACGTTGTTCGTGAACGTCGTTTCGAAAAGCAAAGTCGTACCGTTGCTGATGAGGTTCATTGAACCTCCTTTATCAGCTTGTCCGTTGTTAAACGAAAGCTTGCTGAATCCGACTCTTTGCGTAGTGGCGACATCAAAATGACGAGTCGTACCTAACCCATCAATCACGATGTTGCTGTCACCGCCTTGAATCAAAACATCGTCAAAGATCACGATCTGTCCTTGCGAGAGAAAAATCGTCGAGTCGTTGATGGATGGATCAAACCGGATAACGTCGCCACTGGCCTCGCCTGCGATCGCATCGCCGTAAGCGGCATTCGAATTTGCCGCAATCACGGCTTCGCGTAAACTCACGACCCCGTCTGGAATGCTACTTGTCGTATCCGAGGCTGTCGTAACGACAATCGTTGCCAATACCAGTCGATCCTCCAGACAGTCGTAGCTGGTCGCCTGCATCTGCGAGCCGCGTTGTTTTCGCCTCTTTTGCTGCCTGGCGCTCCGCGAGTTTACTGTTTTGGCATTTGAAGAGGATTGCTTTTTTCGACTATACATATCGCTTTGGCTCAAAATGAAGGCCTGAGAAATGGCACGTTGCGTCGCCGTTTAGATCGTCTTTCCACCTCATTGGTTCCCATGGAAGTGACACTTTATGAGAAATCCACGGCCCTTTACATCAAATTGAGATTTCAAAATTGGAGAACTCAATCTGAGTCAAGCTCGATGAAGCTTTCTCCCGATCGCGGAAGCAGAATCGAAAGGAGAAGCGGCGAATTCACGAGCAGGTTACTCACCGCAAACGACTGAATATTCTACCAGTCTTTGCGCGACAGGCAGCCAGTTTTGAAACGCTCGTACGGCGTCTTCTTTGAAACCAAAATCTCGTCGGGCCGTGCCATTTATGGCCGAAAGCTGCACGACGGTTAAGGCTCCGATGGACTGCCCAAACATTTTGAAAGGGTTTGCCATTTGTTGTGTCGTCATTTGGCCAAGCTGCATATCAACATCCAAGCTTTGATCTTTCGATCGAAACAAACCAACGTCATGAACGAAAGTTGAATCGTTGAACGCTCGACTTACTAATCCACAATCGAGCTGTTGACTCACGTTGCCCTCGATGGCTTCACCTTTGTCACCGACATTGATTGCAATTGTCAAAGTGCTGGGGGCTTCATGATCAACCACCCACAACGCTCCAGCGTCTGCATCACATTGGCGGAGAAGTTCTTCAAAAGAGTTACGAAATACTTCATCAACAACTTTGCCGACGCGATCAACCGAAACGGTTTTAAGGAAGGCTTCTGTCTCTTGTTTAAACTTTTCACAACTCATTCGTATACTCGCTAAAACGAAAGTTCGGTTCAGAAGCAAAATTTTAATCGTTCTGCCGAAAGGAATCTATGATTCCAACTGAAAAAATGAAATGAAGAAGAATTCAAACCGCAGGAAAATACTCCACGCGATCCCCGCCGCTCTGACTTGATCTTACCATGTTGTTTATTGGATTCGCCCAATATCACGTTGGCCTCGCGAGAAGTGATTCGACTCGTGCTACCATGTTGAAAACAAACTTCATCATCGCCTTGGATTCCTGATGTCAAATTTCGCCAAACGAACCATCTTGTTTTTCGTCTTTCTATTTGGATCGAACGCGCCACTACTATTGGCCCAGCAACAACCTGAACCAAGAACTTTGCGTTTAGGTTGTCTGTTTAAGGACAACATGGTTTTGCAACAACAGTCCGACGCCGCAATTTGGGGAATTGCCGAATCAGGGCAATTGGTGAGCATTGAAACTTCTTGGGACAACAATGTTACGAATGCAACCGCAGGCGAAGACGGAAAATGGCGGACCACGATCGAGACGCCGGCGGCCGGTGGTCCATACGAATTGAAGATCAAAACGGATGATCACGACATTGAGCTGACGAATGTTTTGATCGGCGAAGTCTGGATCTGCTCAGGCCAGTCCAACATGCAATGGAAGCTGCGTGGATTTGGCGTTGAACACTTCAAGGAAGACGTTGAAAAAGCAAACCATCCAAAAATTCGTTTTTGCCAAGTCGACCAAACACTTGCCTTGAAACCGAAGGACGACGTAAAGGCGTCTTGGTCGGTTTGCACACCCAAAACTGCGTTGGAATTTAGTGCCGTGGCCTATTTTTTCGGCGACAAACTTCGTGAGAAACTCGACGTTCCCGTTGGACTTATCTCAACCAACTGGGGCGGATCGTCTGGCGAAGCTTGGATGAATCAAGACGCGATTCTTGGTGAATTCCCCGAGTTGGAAAAGACTTTAAATGGCTACGACGAGCTAATTCAGAAGCATGGAGCTGAACACTCTAGAAGTCAGAAAATTCCCAAGGGTCTCAATCATAAAATGCCATCGGTCTTGTACAACGGCATGCTGAAGCCGCTTATCCCGTTTACGATGCGAGGTGTCATTTGGTACCAAGGCGAATCCAACGTCGAACGCCCCACTCAATACCGAAAACTCTTTCCAAAACTAATTGGGAATTGGCGAAGTGAATGGGGCCAAGGCGATTTTCCTTTTTACTTTGTCCAAATTGCTCCGTACCACTATCGAAACAAAGAACTGCCAGCGGCCTTGCTGCGTGAGGCCCAATTTCAAACGCTCAAAGTTCCCAATACGGGAATGGCGGTTACGATGGATATTGGGAATCCGAACAACATCCACCCAAAACAAAAGAAACCTGTGGGCGAACGACTCGCACTGATGGCATTGGCAAATGACTACGGCGCAACTGACCTCGTACATTCCGGGCCACAGTATATTTCGCACAATATTGAGTCGAACCAGATTCGATTGAAGTTCAATCACTTAGGAAGCGGATTGGCAAGCCGAGATGGCCAGCCTCTTTCCCACTTTTCGATTGCGGGAAAAGACAAAGTCTTCCACCCAGCCTCCGCCGCGATTGACGGCGACTCAATTCGAGTAAGCTCCAACAACGTGACACAACCTGTCGCTGTTCGTTACGGCTGGGGGAATTCAGATGAGCCAAACTTGATGAACAAAGAAAGACTGCCTTCTTCGTCATTTCGAACCGACAACTGGAAGATTGAGCCCAAGCAACCCAAAAAAGATCAGAAGCAGAAAGTCCCCAATAAGGAACCAGTTAAGAAAACAACAAGCCAACCGAATGGAAAACCGCCTAACATCGTGCTGATGATTTCTGACGAACTGGCCTACTACGAACTCTCACATATGGGCAACAAGAAAATCCATACCCCAAACATCGATCAGATGGCCAGAGAAGGAATCCGATTCACACAAGCTCTTGCGGCCGCCCCTGTTTGCGGTCCTTTGCGATGCTGTTTGATGACGGGCAAACACATGGGCCACGCGTCCATGCGGACGAACGGTGGCGGCACACCGATCCGCGCCGACGAACCTACAATCGCTTCCATGTTGAAGTCGCAAGGATATGTGACGGGCGGATTTGGGAAATGGGGAATCGGCGGGCGAGGCTCCGAAGGCATTCCGGAGTCACATGGATTCGATGAGTTTTTCGGCTACTACGATCAAGTTCACGCGCACTCATTCTTTACGCCGCATTTAATTCGAAACAGCAAAGAAGTTCCTCTGCCCGGAAACAATGGAGGCAGAACTGGTGAAACCTATTCCCACTATGAAATCATGAAAGAGGGATTGCAGTTCATTCGAAAAAACAAAGACCAACCTTTCTTTTGTTATCTTCCCGTTACTCCGCCGCATGGCATGTACGACATTCCTGCTGATGACCCGGCTTTTGAACTCTACAAGGATGATGAATGGATGCAAAACCCGAAAATCCCCCAAGACGCAAAAAATTACGCGGCGATGGTTTCGATGATTGACAACGATTTGAAACGAGTCCTTGATCTCTTGAAGGAACTTTCGCTGGATGACAAGACGATCGTTTTTTTCACTGGAGATAATGGAGGGCAAGACCGGTTTGTCGACGACCAACATCCTAGAAGCTTTTTTGGCCCCAACGTGAACCCAAAAACGGGTGTCGAGTTTCGTGGTCAGAAACGCAGCCTGTACGAAGGTGCGTTGCGAATCCCGTTTCTTGTTCGCTGGCCAGGAAAAATTGAGAAGGGACAAGCAAGCGACCACCTGTTCTACCAAGTCGATATGATGGCGACTTTGGCCGAGCTTACCCAAACCAAACTGCCCGTCGAAACCGATGGCATTTCTTTTTGCCCCACTTTACTGGGAACGAAAGCGAGTGGGCGCGAACAAGAGCAACACGAGTACATGTATTGGGAGTATCAAAAGCAGGTCGCCGTGCGCAAAGGCAATTGGAAAGCAATCAAGCCAAGCGCGAAATCAGATTGGGAGCTTTACGATTTGAATTCTGACATCAGCGAATCAATCGACCTTGCGGCCAAGAACCCGAATCTGGTCGCTGAACTAGCAGCCTTTGCCAAGAAATCTCATGTGGTCGCCAGACCCGGGAAATTCTTGCGAGGTGACCTGCAAAAACGGGACCGAACGGCCAAGTGGAAAAAACCAGAACCATTAACCCAATCAAACTAGTGGTTTGTCAAAGCACTAATCTAAATTCAGCCGCAGTGCATTAGCACCCGGTTCAATCGTGCGTTAGCATCCGGTTCAGTCGCGTAAAACCGGACGCTAACGCGTGGCGGCTGATTTTCATCCACTTCAGGTCTGGCGAACCAATAGCTAGATCTAAATCGAATTTACCTCTTGAATTGACTTTTTCGCGTTCCGAGCGTCCGGCGTCGATTAATCTTCCAAAAACATATCGACTACTTCTTACTTGATTTTTTGCCGCGCGGCAGGTTGGAACGTTGCTCTGACGTAAGGATCTTTTTCACTTCCGTTTTGAATTGATTGGAACGCTTATTGGTTTTGCGAAACGCCTCGCGCTGCTCGTCGGTTAAACCCGCTTCTTGCTGTACTTTCAACCATAATTCATCGCCCTTTAACCCTGAATCGACCGCAGGGCGGTAAGCCTTGTCACGTTTCTTGATCAAGGTTATGTCGATACCAACTGATTCCCGCAGCGCCATGACGTCTTCTGTGTATTGACGGCTGAGCCTGTTGAAATCGTTGAGCTGTTGTTCCGTTGGTTCAACCGTTTTGATTTTGTTCAATAGAAGCTTGGCGCCAAAAAGATGTTTGAATTCCGATTGCTCACTAAACTCAATTTCCTTGAGCCCCGAATACTTCTGGACTCCCATCTCTTTTTCCCAAGCGATAAGTTTTCGGGAAAGGTCACTTACCACTTCCGCGTTCTCGCTCGCGACGTCGTGCTCTTCGCCGACATCCTTGATGACGTTGTGGAGTGCCACCTTGCCGCTGCGATAGGCAAGTAAGTTCCAATCGCCTTCACGAACAGATGCGTACAAATCCTGATAGGCTCGGTAACCAAAAATCGGTGACTTTCGGGCCAGTGGTTTCTGATCGCGGATATGTGACACCAGAGAAACTCCGTCAAGATCTTGGTGCGATGCTACATCTCCACCCGCAATTTCAACAAGCGTCGGAAACAAGTCGGTCGACTGAACCAATGAATCGGAGTGGCTTTTCGATTTGGTCACACCGGGCCAATTGAACAAAAATGGAACGCGAGCGCCGCCCTCACAAAGCGTATCCACTCGCTTGCTGCCTCGAAGTGGAAGATTTTTATACCAACTTCCTTGATCTGAAAGGAACACGATTAGCGTTTCTTTTTCGATCCCTTTTTCCTTGAGTGCCATTCGAATCCTTCCGACTGAATCATCGACAGCGGCAACTTGGGCCGCGTAAATGGCGTCCTTCTTTTCATAACCCTTCTCTTGAAAATGCTTAAGCAAGTCAGGACGGCCAACCGGAGGTCGGTGCACGCCGTAGTACCACAGCGACAACATGAACGGTTGGTCGCGATCGTATTCGCTGATGAAGTTCACGGACTTTTTGGTAAGCACATCGGTAAGATGTCCTTCACGAACATCGGCCAAGACATCAGAATTCTTGAAGAACGGGGCCATGTAAGACTTGGGGTGGCCGAAGTTGGTGGTGCCAAATTGAGCGTCGAAACCCTGCTTGATTGGGTGATACGGCTCATGTCCAAGATGCCATTTCCCAACAAACTGATTGTAGTATCCAAGTTTCTTCAACGCTTCCGCGTACGTGGTATGCTCCAAAGGTAACCAATTGCGACAGGGAAATTTAGCGGGGTCACCCTCGCGCTGATTGAACTCTTGCTCGGTTCGCCCGAACTTGTCGAATCCATTCGTTGTTCCCGTGGGAATATGACGAACGATCTTTAGACGTGCAGGGTGTTTTCCCGTTAGGAGCGTCGCCCGACTGGGACTGCAAGTCGGACTGGCGATGTAGGCTCGTTGAAAGTCCAAACTGTCACTAGCCAATTGATCGATATGTGGCGTTTCGAATTTTGAGTTTCGAAAGCCCAAATCGTTCCATCCAAGATCATCAACAAACAACAACACGATGTTGGGTTGGCTAGATTCAACGCGATGGTAACCAGTTTCAACCGGACCAGCTTCGGTTTCAGACCAAGCTTGAGAGAAGAACAGTAAGCAAAAAGCGAACATCACTTGCGCGAAACCCCGCGCTCGCATTTGATCTTCAATGCGGATTCTTAAGACATTTTTTGTCATCACATTCCTTTTGGCGAATTGCTTGGCAACTATTAACAGGACCA
>CAYMFZ010000127.1:0-9695 GCA_964389585.1 uncultured Pirellulaceae bacterium
GAAGTTGCGCATTGACTTGACATCATCAGTGTTCAAGCTCTAATTGTCGCTTACTTGTTCGACGTATAGGTCGGTAATTCTTTGCCGATATAGACCCAATCAAATGTTAGGAGATCCCGTGAATAAATTGCTTACTTTAGCAGCGATCGCCCTGGTCGCGACGTTTACATCAAACGTTTCAGCTCAGTGCGTTGGTTGCTCGCAAGGCGTAACACCAAGCTTCAACTCAGCACCAATGCAGACCTATTCTGCTCCAATGCAGTCTTACGCTGCCCCGATGCAGTCTTACTCAACTCCAGTTCAGTCTTATTCAGCACCGATGCAGTCCTATTCTGCACCGATGCAGTCTTACTCGACTCCTGTTCAGTCTTACTCAGCACCAGTTCAGTCGTACTCAGCTCCGATGCAAACGTACTCTGCTCCCATGCAGTCTTACTCGGCACCAATGCAGACATATTCTGCACCAATGCAAACTTACAGCACACCTTCCTATTCAATGGGGGGAACTGTTGTGAGTGCTCCAGCTATGTCTAGCGGTTGTTCTGGATGCTGCAACGGATGCGGCGGCGGCTCAATAGGCCAGCCTGTAATCAACGGTGTTTATTCTGGCGGTGGAATGGATTCAAGTGGGATGATCATCGACGGCGGAGCGATGAATTACGGAGAAACGATCATCAGCAGCGGATCTATCATTGATGGTGGAACTGTTATTGACGGCGGAACAGTTGTTGAGCCTCAAGGCGGAACAGTCATTGAAGGCGAAGCCATCGTTCAGCCAGAAGCTGACACGACTCAGCCGACTCCTGCTCCGCAAGCTGACACTGCGACTCCTCCAGTACCTACGCCAGATGACAGCGGTGCTACTGAAGGCGACGGAACTTAATTCTAGTTAGCAGCGATTAAAAACTCTTGCCAACTCGGCAAAGTTTGAAAATACAAAAGCCAGTCTCGACAACGTTGAGACTGGCTTTTTTTGTTTACTTCACATGTTTACCAGATGGCGATGCCAGACAACGTAAGTAAGTGTCATGTTGGCATCCAATTCTATGTCGATTCTGAACCTACCGTTAAATTCCTGCGGATTCGTCTTGCAGACCTTTCTTGACGCAGTTGATTCACTAATAATAATTCGCTGCGGGAAAGCTTCCTGCAAAGGATCTTTTTTTAGGTGAACGATGCGATTTCGAATTGGATATGGTGGTCCTAAACAATACCGCCACGGACAGCGCTTTCCCGGCGGACGTCGTAACAACGGCGGGC
Organism: uncultured Pirellulaceae bacterium; assembly: GCA_964389585.1. Classification (GTDB taxonomy): domain Bacteria; phylum Planctomycetota; class Planctomycetia; order Pirellulales; family Pirellulaceae; genus Mariniblastus. The sequence continues at coordinate 1,261 of CAYMFZ010000127.1, forward strand.
TTACCGAAATCGAACGACTGATTCACCTCATTGCAAGTATGCAAATTCTATTCGGTTCCCGACGCGGAAGCGCTTTGATTCCACTTTTGATCATTGGGGTGCTGGTTGGGGGCTGGTTTCTCTATCGGCACAACTACTCGCCTGATGTCGCCCTTGAACGGGCCCACAAACTGTGGAACTCAAACGACACCAAGCAGCAAATTACCGCGATCGGTCTCTACCGAGATCTTTTGGAAAAGAAGGATCCAATGGAGCCCGGTCGAAATTGGCTGATCGACAATCGCGACACGCTTTTTCGACGAATCATTCAGCACGAAGTCTTGTTCAGCGGCGACGAAAAAAAGGCCGCCGAGTGGTGCTTGAAGGCTTGGGATGAAGGGAATCGAGATCTTCGATTCCAAGACGAAAAAGTTATTGCGTTCTGGGAAAAGACAACGGCTTCGTCACGCCAGAAGAATAAGAATCGCAATCCGAACAGGGAACGGGAAAAGGACAAGACATTTGATTCGATTCCTGGTCTCGACCCTGACGCTAGATGGACGGTCAGTTCCGGTTTCGTGATCTGCTGAAAGTTTTGTTGACCGACGTTTGTGTCTAAGAAGTGCATCAGCACTCCCATTCGTGAGCGAAGAATGCTCTCGCTCGTTGAAGTGATTCTGGGCTAACGCATTCTTAGTTGCTCAACTTTAGTGCTGAAGGCACGGCTGGCGAAAGCATGGGACGCAAGTCCCATGGAATGGAATAATAGTCCATTGAATCCTGAAAGGACGGCAGGAAGGAATCGCAGGTTGGATGTCCCCGATCAGTGTAAAGGGCCGAGTGCTATAGCACTAATTCACGAGATCGCGAGTCGAATTGATCACGCGTGATTCCCAATCGACACGCCAGCATTCAAGTGCCATCGCATTGTGATTGCATTAGATTGCCAATCCACGTCTTACAGAAACGATGCGTTTTTCCGTTGGCTATTTCCAGATGATCGAACCCAACCTGCATTGCTGGCAACGAAATCGTAGCTGATTTTGTTTTGGCATTTGCTTTGCATTTGCTGATTTCATCTCAAAGGATTTGAGCACTTTCTCGCACGTCATGGATGATGAAATGGTAAACAGCACGGCATCTCGATTTGTAGTTTCCCTTGCCGTAACGCTTTTAGTGTTCGGCACTTTGCTCGCCGATTCATCGTTCGCCCAATCGGGTGGCAAGTTGCGCCGCGCGAAAACGGCTGTGCATGACAAGCCAGCTCCTGAATCCAAGCCAAATCGAAAAAAACTTCCATCGCGTGAAGAGCGTCACAAGAACGAGTCCGACCAACATGATTCACGCGACGATCGCGACGACAAACGCAACTCCCGACGCAATCGAAACCGAGGCCGTCAACACGACGCGGGCTTCCGCTTCTTCCTCAACTCTGCACCGTCAAGGGCTTATTTGCCGACGCGAGTGGTCGCTTGTTCATTGGATGCACCAGCTCCGTTGATTGTTCATCAAGCTCCCCCACAAACCGTGTACGAAACAGTTGTGATTGAACCTGTAGAGTCGCCGATAGTTGTTTCAGATTCGCACGAGATCGGAAACGATTGGTTCGATTTTGAGACTTCGAAATTTTGGGCGGTTGTTGGTTCAGATTTTGATGGAATCACAGCAGGCGGGCTGGGTTTGTTATTGCAAGCTCCCGGCAGTTTCGGATTAGATTCTTCCGTGATGATGCTTCGCGAATCGGGTGTCGATTATCGAGATCACTTGTGGCTGGGCGACGTCAACTTGGTCTACGAAGTTCTTTCTCGTGGCGACATTCGAGGCCGCGTTGGATTGGGCGTCAATTGGCTGAGCGACTCATGGGGAGCCGAGTCAGGACTCAACTTGACCGCGGGTGTCGATATGCGTTTGACGCATCGCCTGACACTGTCCGCCGAAGGCGACTTTGGAAACCTAGGTGATGCAGATTTTCTGCACGGCAGAGTCAATCTCGCTCGTCGATTTGAGTCTTGCGAGTTAATGCTGGGCGTTGACCACTACAACTTTGGTGGAGCGGAAGTGAATAGTGTCTATACGGGAGTCCAACTGCGGTTTTAATTCAAAAGTTTTTGGTCAGCCAGGAAGCTTTCGAGATCTGATTCTCAGGTTGCTACTTTTTGGTTCCAGTCATCTCTAAGTCAAGCAATTTTCCCAGCTCTTCTTCTTCAAGCATATCGGTCTCGACGCTCAGCCGTTCGTTGAGATCCAGAATGATCTTCTGAAGCTCTTTGTATTCGTCTTTGCTGAGTGAAACCGATTCATCGATTCGATCTCGTTCGATCTTGTCCAGCATCCCTTCGATTCCAAGAATCGCTTCATCGTAATAAGCGACTTCTTTTTTGATCTTCGCGATTTGAGTAACCCAACCTTTCAGGTTGACCACCGCATATTTGATGTCCGCATCGTCTGACTTCAAATAGTCTTCGCCAGACTTTATCCCTTTACTATTGAGGTGTTCTACGGTTTCAGATTTGAGATTCTCAAGCCGCTCAATTCCATTTTCGACTTTGTATTTTTGCATTCTCAATTCGGCAAGCTTGTCACGAAACTCTGTTTCTGTTTCCAACAGGCCATGTGTTTTCCCACTTGCAGATTGCTGGTCGTTTCCCGAGCCGCCGGTGTACCACAAGTATCCAACCACGCAGAGCGCTGCGAATAGAATGAACGTGATAATGGAGTGTGTGGAGTTTTGATTGGCCATTCGTGGGACTCTCGTGTTTTCGCTTGAGAAATTCGCAGAAAAAAGCCAGCCACTACTCAATGCAATGGCTGGCCAAAATTTATCAGGATCGAGAACTAATTGTCTTTCAACAAAGCGTCGATGTCGCTGAGCGTACCAGATACGTCGTCACCGTCACTGAATAGATCGTCAACAGATGCTGGCTCCGAATTCATATCGGCGATTCGTTCCTCGAGTTTCGCCTCTTCAATTGCAACCTGAGTGTCAACTTTCGTCATCAACTCTTTAACATCTTTGGAGAGCTTGTCGAATTCGTCGTTAATTGAAGCGCCTTGGCCTTGCAGGAGACTGGCGTCTGTTTTCATGCTGTCGAGCATTTCCTTTTTCGAATCGATGGTCTCGATGTCTTCCTTGAATTGAGCCAATTGTTTCTTTGATGTTTCCGCATTGGCGACAAGAATGGCGAGGTTCTTTTCAGAGACGGCCGCCATTTTTTTCTTGTGGGCAAGCTTTTCTTGAGTTCGCTTCAGTTCTTTAACTGTCTTATCTGCAATGGCTTTCAACTCCGCAAGCGTTACAGTCTTGCCATTTTTTTCGACCGACCCAGTGCTTTGGCCTTCTTCAAGTAGCGTTTTTAATTTTCCAAGATTCGTTTTGTGACTTGACTGATCTGACTCGAGTTCAGAAATTTCTTCGTCAAACCGGTCTTTAAGGATTTTGGCTTCGATGCGTTTTTCACGCATTCCCTGATAAGCATTTTCGACTTTGTCATAGGCCATGGCGACCTTCTTACGCTTGACGTTCAGTTCGCCAAGAACCTTGTCGATTTCCTTGATGACCTTGTCTTTTGCAACAAGAGCTCGAGGGCCGCAACCAACATAAAGTCCTACCACGAGGCCTACCATCAGTAGTCCGAGTAAAAGGTATTTCATTTTCAACTCCAAATTTCTTCTAGTTATTTTTGCTAACCGACAAACTGCCTGTCACGCGACGAATTGCTTGTTGGTTCAAACGTAAGATGTCATACGGCGAATTTTAGGCATTCTGATTTGAATGTCACGCACCGCGAATCACTAACTTGATTAGAACGTCGTTTTGTGAGAATTTCAAAGCCTAGAGCGGAAATTCTTGCAAACAAGACAGTTTAAAAAGCCCCGCATTTGAAGCTTTTAACAAACAGGGCATAGCGACGAGTTTTCAAACCGACTGGCAAAGTTTGCCATTTGCAGAGCGCTGGGAAGATGCAATCGAGAACGCGAGCGATGTCACGACTCTATCGAAGAAGCTTTGGGAAGAATCGGCTGAGTTTTTCACGCACGACGGCTTCCAAGTCTGATTTTTCCTGCAAGTCGAGGACGCAGTTGGTCATGACACAGATGAAACAAAACAGCACGATCGCCAACAACGAACAAACGTTTCCAAGCAACAGCACGAGAGGAAGTGAAACGCAAAGCCACATTCCAATGTCCGCTTTGCAACCGAAACGATGATTCATCAATGTGATCAAGACAATGAGCGTTGCGTTTCCACAGGCCGTTGCGATGACCGCTCCGTGAAGGCCAATCAATGGAATCAGACACATGTTGAGTCCGATGTTCACCACCAAACCTAAGCCATTAACGAGCGTTGCCCACTTACCTTTTTCGGCAACCCATAAATAGTCTTGGGCCACGCACATCAAGCTGAACCAAGTGCAATAGACGAGCGTCAATGGCAACACGGAAAGCCCGTCGTTGTAACGACCTTGGAGAATTTGGTCGAACAAGATGGGTGACAAGAAGAGAACTAACACGCCACCAGACGTGAATGAAATGGCGATCAGTTTGACGGTCCACTTAAGTTGCTTGATCGCTTTTTCTTTCTTACCCGCTTCCCAGGCTTGGCTGAGATACGGTAGCAACAGACCAGCCAACATTGCGGCAACACTTACCAACAACAACGGCACGACCCGTCCACTGTGGTACTGACCAACAGCCCCCTGAGCAAGATCAGATGGTCCGGCAGACCAGTGAATGAGCATGTAGCGGTCTGAGACTTCAAACAAATTGTTTAGTAGGTTCGACGCCCAAAGCCAAATCGCGAATGGCGCGATGCGTTTCCACATCGCTGAATGGGTTAGCGCTTCGCCGTCATTTCGAATCCCGTCCCGATATTTCCACAGGACCCAAACACCAGGAATCATGCCAACGAAACAGCTTATCGCGAACGCCATCGTGGCCGCGGAAGCTCCGTCTTGCCACACCATCAAAAACGCGACACCAACACCAGCGAACATTAAACCGGTGACGAATCGCATCAAGGTGACTGTTCGGACTTGGCGAAGTGACTCCATTAACGTCGAGAGAAAGTTCGACGCAGTCACGACGATCAAGGCCACAGCAAGAAACCTGACAAGTCCAAGCTGGCTTTCGTCGCGAAAGAGGATCCACGAAATTTTTGCAGGAAAGCTAAACAGCACGCCCGCCATCAACAGGGTCAGCACGACACTGATAATGGAAATTCGGCCGATGAAAGTCTTCAACTGACCACGCTTGCGATAATGCTCGGTGAACTTGCCAAAGCAACCAGGTAATCCAAGCACAGCCAACGGCGCCAAGAGCATGAGGTAGCTCCAGACCATCGACCATTGCCCAAGTTGCTGGTCAGTCATCAATCGACAGAACAAAATACCGCGTCCGAAGCCAACAATTCGCTGACCCACGGTAAGCACGAGCGCGAAAATAACTCCGGCTGCGATCGTGTCCGAAACGAATCCGCGCTCGACTTGACGATCGGTATCGACCGATTCAAGTAACGAATTGCCTGCTTTGGGACTCGCGGAAGCCATTGATGTTACAGCCTGAACGACTGCGCGATGGAAGGATTGATGACGTAAGGGTGGAGCTAGTATCTGCGCCTAAATGTTAGTTACAGATACTCGTGGGGCAGGGAATCTTGCAAATCAGCAGTGATTCCATCTTCGCAGAACAAGCAAATGGAAGAATGATCCGGTGGTAACGATTGTGCCAATTCGCTTTCGAGACTGGTGGTCGAACATTGTGGCATTTCACTCCGTGAAATAGCGCCAAACCTGATGCGAAGCGAAGGTTTCGATAACCAAGGCCCAAGTGGCGCAGCTAAAAGTTACTTATGAAGACCGCCTCACTTCGACAGCCAACCTCGCTACGCTCGGAACTGGCGCTCGTTCACGGAGTGAACGGCCACAATAAGCGTTCCGAACATTCCATTCCTTGAACACTAAACTCCGCTAATGAATCACTTATTCTCATCTAGCTCAACCAGCCGTACATAACGCCGGCCATGCAGGCTGTCATGCACGCAGCCAACATGCCGCCAAACATCGCACGCAATCCGAGTTGCGCTAGATCGCTTCGTCGCGATGGAGCCAGCGGACCGATGCCGCCGATCTGAATTCCAATCGCACCAAAATTTGAGAACCCGCAAAGTGCATACGTCAAGATGACTTTCGTTCGTTCGCTGATCGTGACCGGGACTTCGTTCGCACCAATGACTTCACCATTGAGAACGGCGCTCATGTCAAGATAAGCGACCACTTCATTGGCAACGACTTTCTTTCCAAGCAACTCACCTGCAATTGCACAGTCGCCCGATTCAATTCCCATGACCCAAGCCAGTGGATAAAAGCAAATTGCGAACAACCCATTCAACGACCAATTCAAGTCGATATCTTCGCCGGATTTCCCCAAGTTAATCAAGAATTGAGCGACTTCACCAAACCCAAACAAAATTGCATTGGCAAGTGCAATCAATGCCAGAAAAGCAATGAGCATCGCGGTAATGTTGATCGCCAGTTTCGCACCGTCGCTGGCACCGATCGCGGCAGCTTCGATGACATTGGTTGCCAATTGTTCGGGAGTTTCGTCGATGGTTGCGACATCAACGGGAGTCTCTGTTTCCGGTTGAAGAATTTTTGCGATCACCAACGCGGCTGGCGCGGAAATGATCGACGCAACCAAGATATGTCCGGCGCTAATTCCAAACGCGATAAAGATCGCCATTAGGCTACCGCTGATCGTTGCGAATCCACCTACCATCAGCGCGTTGAGTTCGCTGCGAGTCATATTCGGCAAGTAAGGTCGAATCACCAACGGTGCTTCCGTGTGTCCGACCAAAACGTTTGCAGCCGCAGCCATACTTTCGGGACCGGTTGTGCCCAGCGTTTTTTGCATACACCAAGCCATCCACTTGATCACGACCTGCATGACGCCCAAGTAATAGAGAATCGACATCAACGAAGCAAAAAAGATTACCGTCGGCAAGATTCCAAATGCGAATGTTCCAATCAAAAGCAACGGTTCATTGGTACTCGAATGGGACTTGAATACGAATTTAGTTCCTTCCTCGACATACCGATTAATCGCGGCAAACAAAGAGTTGACGCCGTAGAAGAGAACACCTTGCGGATACCGAGAGATCGTCACGTCATTTAATGCAGCATCTATTTCGGCTTGCGTGCGATCACCGCTTTTCAGGTCCGCCATTAACGTTGAGTAAGAAACATCAACGCCGTTGGAAACAAGGAAGTCATCAACTTGTTCCTTGGTAATTTTCTCGGCGGCGATTGCTTTAACAACGTCGCTCGGTCCACCAATTTTCTGATCGAAAGTCCAACTTTGAGACTGAAACAGGACGGCTGCCAACACAGCCTGCAAGAGAACGCCCTTCAATACCAACGGCCAATTCACTTTGGTTCGGTGGGAACTAACGATCCACGCCAACGCAATCATGACGAAAATGCCAAGCAGGCTGATTAGGTTTAGCGATTCCATCTTGTAGTTACCAAGTCAAATGGTGATGAAGGATTGGTCGTAATTGGAGTCGGCAAACCAAGCCATTAATGCAGAGTTTTTCATTCGGAGTCGCTGGAAGAGCCTTCATCGGCTGATCCGTCACTCGCTTCATTTCCTGAATCGTCCAGATCTGACACAGGCTCACGCACGGGGGTTGGATCTTGAATTTGCGGAATGCCTTGTTCGTCCGATTGAAGTGGTGGCAACTCATAGGTTCGTTTTTCTTCTGACAGAAAAATTTCATCCATTTCGGTTTCATCAACGTCTTTGCGAAGCAGCAGATAAACCGCAGCCGCCATGCACCAAAACAGACCGTAAATGAAAGCGGCTGAAACTGTTTTCAAAAGTGCATGCCAGAGTGAAATCAGACTCGAGCCATTGTCGACCATGGCTTGGGAGCCGTCTTCATTTACTGCAACGATCCCCTGAACGATGTCGATTCGTTCTGCCGAAACGACGTTAGCACCCCACGATGTCGACCAGAACGAAAGTCCAATGATGCCGTTGGTCAGACCAGCGACGATCATCCAGCAAAACCCACCAAACAGAATCGCCACCAAACTGTACAAGACATATTTCAGCGGACGTTGGAAAACGTAAGCGTAAGCTCGCGTCATCGCGTCGAATGAATTCTGGCTTTCGCAACTAACACTTGAAACCATCAAGGGCCAGCCAAACAGCAAGCCGAGCAGGAGCAAGCCCATTCCGATGGAGCAGGCAAGCACGATGAACCAAAGAATTCCCGCTACGACGACGCCAAAATCGAAACCCATCATGAGTCCAATGACGAACGTTGGGATGCAAAGCACGGCGGTCGCGATGAGCGGCACGCCAATCGCGCCGGCAGTCGTCAACCATTTATCAAACGCGAACTCGAATGCGTCGTCGATACCGTTGTTATTGGCATCCTGACCGCCCGTATCATC
>CAYMFZ010000127.1:9705-10353 GCA_964389585.1 uncultured Pirellulaceae bacterium
TCGCAAGAGCGCGACGCGAGTAATCGCGACGCCGACGAACGACCAAACAAAGATTGACCAGAGACAACCGAAGAAGAAGTACAGAAACTTTCGAAAGCCATACCGCCCAACTTCTTTCGCCGCATCCGGTGGGAGGGCACTTCTTTGGTTGCTGAACAAGTACTCAAACGGCGCGACGTATTGGCTGAAGACCGCTCGTGGACCGCTGAGTTCCGCACCGAAAACACTGATCGATTCAGTGTGGGCTTCTTTCGAAAGAAACACGCCTCGATAGGGACTGCGGTTGATTTGCACCACTCGCATGAGTTCATTGTCTTGCTGAAGACCTTCGTTGATGAAGATAGAATCACTCAACAGCCAACCCATTGGCGTTAAGACGATTCCCAAAACCGCAAACACCAAAACCGTCACGCTAGAAGCAATCGGCAGTGTCTTGAAGATGATTGTCCATGGGCACAAGTCGCTCCAGGAAATTTTTTGGACGATTACGGGTTGCTCAGCCATTGATGAAGTTCCGAGATTGGATCAAAACGTAGTGGTGCCCGGCGCAGCTCGATGCCGGCATGAGGATTCCAACGTGGCACAATTATAGATGAGCCAAGCCGCATTAAAACCGGCGTGAAGCTTGATTTTTTGACGAGCGAAGAC
>CAYMFZ010000127.1:10363-11391 GCA_964389585.1 uncultured Pirellulaceae bacterium
TACCCAAAGGCACTCGTCGCCCAGCAAAAAAGGAGCTTGCGATGGCAAGACGCAATTTCCATGAACACGAGGCAAACGCTGGGCGATGGCTCGCCCGTTAGCCGTTCGTGGCTGACCTTCTCGTCAATGTCCGTTATTCGCCGTCAAGCTGAGCTTCATCTGTTTCGTAGCTGGCCAACGACGACTCGCCTTCGTGTGGCAATCCATAAGACTCGTTGAGCCACATGCCGAGGTCGACCATCTGGCATCGCTTGCTGCAAAACGGCATGTGCTTCGATTCGGCCCGATTGAATGATTCACCGCAGTATGAACAACGGTGCTGTGTACTAGTAATCGAAGAATCGGATTTTGACTTTTTCGGGGTCACCCTAGCGGAGGATTTTTCGTTGGAGCTCGCCCCTGAATCGCTCATCGAATCACCGCTTTCACTGTCGCTTGAATGGTCGTATCTCATGGCTTCAAAGTTGCTCACTTGGAATCAAAAACTCAATTAGAAAAACCGGCGTCCAGCGCCCAAAAACTCAGTTGCAACTTTCGTTCAGTCATTTTGAACTAAGGCCGTTATCTGACGAATTTCCAACGAAGAATTCAATTTGACGATTCCCCTCAAGGTTTTCAAGCAGTAATCGCTAGCAATTCCCTTTTCGTCTTTTGTGAGCCGGTAAAAACTGATATTTGTGCCAATTGAAATCTTGGATTTTGACCTGTTCCCGCAACTTGATCTCAAGTGACAAAACTCAAATCTTACATTCTGAATCGTTTTGCCAACGCAAGCGCCAACTATACGAGTTGGATGCCGAACAGTCCTGTCGATTGTGAAGTCGTTGAATCTTACGCGCCCGATTGGAGCGTTCCTGATGATGCCGGCTTGATTGTCACGCACATGCACTATCGTTGGGAAGAGATTGCGGCGCTACGAAGAATCTACGAAACAACTCGTGTGCCGATCCTGATTCTGGCCGATGGCGTGCTGGAATATCGAAACACTTGGGAGAATCCTGGTGTCGCGGACAGTTCAGTTTTCCAAC
>CAYMFZ010000128.1:0-11230 GCA_964389585.1 uncultured Pirellulaceae bacterium
CGACCAGCCTTCGTAATCGCGTGACGTATCTTCGCGAAGTTTACACACGCTATCAAAAAGCCAAACGTGAACTGTCCGAAGGCAACCTGCGTTTGGTGGTTTCAATCGCCAAAAAGTATCGTAACCGCGGCTTGAGTTTTTTGGACCTGATCCAGGAAGGCAACGCCGGCCTGATGCGTGCGGTCGACAAATTTGAATACCGTCGTGGTTTCAAGTTCTGTACTTACGCAACATGGTGGATTCGCCAAGCGATCACACGTGCGGTTGCCGATCAGAGCCGAACCATTCGAATTCCCGTTCACATGGTTGAGACCATGTCGCGTGTTCGAACCGTCTCTCGTCAGTTGCTTCAGGAGCTGGGCCGCGAGCCAACGCTCGAAGAAGTAGCCCGTCGCAGCGAAACGACAATCGACGAAGCCCGTCGTGTTCTCGCAATGAGCCGCTATCCAATTAGCCTTGATCGACCGGTTGGTAACTCGGAAGACAGCCATTTTGGCGACTTGCTGCCAGACGGCGAAGCCGAAAGTCCGTCCATCGGTGCGTCGCAAGAAATGCTTCGTGGCCGAATCCAAGACGTGCTGAAAACGCTTAGCTATCGTGAGCGTGAAATCATCAAGCTCCGTTATGGACTTGGCGATGGATACAGCTATACGCTGGAAGAAGTCGGCCACATCTTCAAGGTTACGCGTGAGCGTATTCGACAGATCGAAGCCAAGGCCGTTCGCAAGTTGCAGCAGCCTAGCCGTTCACAGGAACTTGTCGGTTTCCTTGATTGATCATCCGTTAAAATCGGAATATGAAAATTGGCAGGGCCTCTCGGCTCTGCCTTTTTTTATGCGCTAACTCGTACGCGCACTACAACTTTCTTGAAAAAGTATGTCTTCAACTCGGCATCAACGCGTGTGTTCTTTCGGGGTGGGGTCCACTGGATTCCTCAAGGAGAACAAGTCGATGTCGTCAGAACTTGAATTGGTCAATCGTTCTAATACTTATGCAAATCAACAAATCGCGTCGCGATTCAAATCCTTTGTCCCAAAGAATTGGCTATTCTCTGTAGCAATTTTATGGATAGCATCCGCATCGGCTTATGACGCCTACTGGTCTACATTTATCGAGAAGGCATCGAAGAGCAGAATCCAATTTGTGATTGGTTGATCCAGCTTGCCCCTGACTCGATGCTGTATTTCTTGGTCGGGAAAGGTCTGGGAACGCTGCTTGTGATTGGAGCTTTGTTCGCTTTGAATCATTTCTGGAGAAGGGCTGGCCGCGTGGCGACGCTTTCGCTGGCTGCATTTCAAGTCGCCCTCATGCTGTTTATTCACTCCGATGTTATTGGCCCGAAAGTGATTCCACGGGATACCAGCCTGATTGCTTCAGTGCAAAGCGAGAACGAATTGCCACGCGCTTGGTCATCTCGATCAGGACGGGTGGCACCAGAGTTTCGTCGCAATCGGAAGAGAAGGTCGAATCAAAAAAGACGGCTGGCTCGCGGTCGTTCAAGAAGCTCAAGGTAACCAAGAGCCGCGCTTCACACGTTGCAGAATTCACTACTGGCTTAAACAAGCATCGCCATCGTCTACTTTTTCTTTAAGACATAGACGACGTCTTCCGTTGATGAGTCAACCACAATCGGGCCGTTGATGTCGTACGTGAAATCGAAAGTCTCGATGATTTCCCATTCGCCTGCATCGTCAACAAGTTTGTGAAACTGTTTGGGCGTGTAGGAACGCATGTGAAGCTCGTCTTCGATGCGAAACATCTTGGTTGGCGTATAAATGTCGAAACGAATGCCAAATTTTTCAAGCCGTTTACGTGAATTCCGATCAACCGTCCACATGTGAGTCAGCACAGACAAATGCCCGCGTCTCGCAGCCCAAGATTCACCGTCTTGTGGTTCGGCGGTTGTTGGCGTGAGATGAATGCCGATCAAGTAAAGGCCGCCCTTCTTCGTGTGTTGGGCCATGCATTGAAGGTGGGCAACTGCAGACAGGTGGTCAGTCAAATGGCGAAAGCTGTTGATTGTGTTGAACGCGAGATCCCATTTGCGTTTCGGTTTGAACGCGGCCATGTCCGCCACGAAGGCAGTTGGTTCCAGCCCATGTCGCTTGAACCTTGCATTGCTGAAGTCCACGGCTTTCTCATTTAAGTCGATGCCCTCGACTTCAAAACCGCGTTTGGCCAAACCGTAAAGCAATCGGCCTGTACCACAGGCAGGTTCAAACAGGCGTTTGGCCTTTCCCTTGAGAAACTGTTTATTGACCTCGCAAAGGAATTTCAGCTCTGCGGCACAATCAGTTCCAAACACCAGATCATAGTAGCGAGGAAAGTCATAAATACTCTCGGTAACGGTTTCCACAAACTGCCTTTTCTGTGATGAAGAGTCCGATTGAAACGAGGATAAATCGGATTGCCTCAAGCAAGTAGCTGTCCAATGATCATCGGGCGGCAAGAATAAACACAGGTCTTTGCTCAACCCGAATTTTCAACTTCGCCTTCGACGCTGCATGACTCCAGCCAGTCCTAAACCCAGCAAGCAAGCAAGGCTACTCGGCTCGGGAACTGCAACAATAGATGACGTGACAACCAAGGCTGCAGTGCTGAGAAATCCTCCGTTGCCCTCAAAGTCGACTTGGATTTCGTTGGATCCGTTGATCAAGAATTCGAGTGGTATATCAATTTCTCGACTGAACCATTCGAAATCACCATCGTCGATTCCAAGCCCGCCAGATTGAATGGTCAACAAGTTACCGTTTACTAAAATATCAAATGCTTCAGGCATATCGCTTGGTCGATTGTAGTTGAGTCGTAAAACAGCATTGATCGCCTCACTCAAATCAGCGTCAATACCAATGATAGGTGATCGTCCAGTTGGAAGATCTAATTCAGAGACAACTTGATCGCCATAAAAAGTTTGTTCATTCGTTTGAAATAAAATGTCATCGGCAGAGTCAAGCGTAAAAGTCACCACTGCGCCCTCTTCGCCATTGAGCGTCAGATTTTGAAAGTTGCTTGTGATATCCGAATCATTGATAAATGTATTCACGCCGTTATCACGAAAGACGCGATCAATGGAAGCTGAATTGACAGTCCCTAAACCACCGGCCAGCACTTGAAGATCAAGCTGTTGATCGCTGGCAAGCAGATTATTCAATAGCAAATAGACGGTGTCTCCATCACGAAACGCGACGGACTGAATGTTTTTGTTGTCGCCTGAGATGCCAACGTATTCGCCTTGGACAGGTGCATAAAGACGAAACATGTTTCCAACGATGGTTTCTTGCCAGTCCCCCGAAGCATCTTGTTCCCAAAAAACGTTGTCGGCCAGTGGGTTGGTTGGAGTGTCCTGGCGAAAATCGCGTGGGGCAACAAATGGCGTTGCGTTCAACACTGTATCCGGGCGATTGAGAAACACAAACAGCTTGTCTCTTACGTCTCGAGCAAGATCCCACTGTTGTTCATCTCTCGCATAATTGCCAATATTGGGTGTTCCATCCGGGTTCGTCGCCAGACGGTTAAACGAGCCATACTCGCTAAATGAAATTTGGCGTTGATCGCCATGGATATTTTGATGGTGATTTTGAATCAAGTCGATCATTGCAGTTACCCGACCAGGACTCTGCTCGATATCGCGGGCAAAGTCACCGTTTTGCTGGACCGAATATCTCTCGTACGGATGGACCGAGTAGAAATCGAGATCAGCACCGGCTGTGTCGATGAACGGCTTGACGACATCGTCCCATCTTTGAAAGTTGTTTTCGGCAAAAGCCGTAATCGCCAAACTTGGACCACCAATGGAGGCAGTCGGGTGCTGGGCTTTGATGGCTTGCGCGACATCGCGATGGTACTCGGCCATAGCTTGCGCTGTGAAAGAAGAATCCAAATGTAAATCAGGTTCATTTAGTAATTCGATGTGAAACCTGCTTTTATCCACTGGCATGAAAGCATTTGCGCCATAGACAACTTCGTCGAGGTAGATATTTATAAATTCTGCGTAGGCATCTTTGTTCGGGAAGTGGTCGCTCGTTGAGCCACCCGATGTCCGCATGAACGCCGGCCAAAAACTGGCGCTTCGTCCGGAGTTTACTACAAAGGAATTTGGGTTTTCGCGTAAGGATTTCCAACGTGAGCCTTGGGTTACAAAATTTCGATAGTCGCCTTGAAGCTTCTCCCTAAGTTGCGTTGGGTCAATGAAGCCGGGCCGCGTCGGGTCTTCGCCAAGATTTTGTGCAATGAACTGATCAAACTCAGTAGAGATGCGTCCTGTCGAAGAATTTAACCCGGATGCTGCTCCTAATTCATTAGCAAGATTTCCGAGATTTGTTGTTCCTGGAGGGGAAATTGTTTCGGTGTGATTAAAGAACCTGGTTCGATCCAAGGTCGTAACCCCGCCAATTCCTCGTAGCTGGGTGGCGTCGATCGTAATTGAGGTCTGCCCAGTGGCGGTGGAAATGCAAGAAAGAAACAGAGACGTTACCAGGAATGCAATGAGCTTGTGATGAACCGTGGAGAACGAAGAAATAGAGCTTTCTGTCATGGTGTCGTTTCAATGCGAAGAAGGCCAAACCGACACTCTACATTGAATGACTTGCGGACCAAATTGCCTTGGTCAAAAAATGTAGGCTGAATCGCTGAATTAATCTTCAGCTCTTACAGGGCGGTTCCCTTCGCGACTTCGAATTTGGTTTAGTGTTTGCATAATTTCACGGGAAAGTTCGTCATCACCCTTCTTTCGCGCCTCGTTGCCAAGTTTTCTAAACTGATCGGCTAAGGTATTCATGCTCGCCTTGTTAGTGCGATCAGATCGCGAAAGCGAAAGTCGTTTTATTCGATCCATTGACGACTTGCAAAGCTGAAGAGAATTTAAAGCCTCTTTGAGATCGCCGCGGTTCATCAGCTGATCCGCGTAGCGAACACGGACCGAGATCAACAGGAAATGATAATCCAAAAAGAGTGGAAATCGCTCTGCCAAATCATCCGCAATTTTCACGGACTTGTTGATCAGTTCTTCTTCTTGAGGTGACGAATTCTTTCTGTCGCTCAATGAGCATGCGACTGCCAGTCGGTATTGATACTCGTGATTCTCTTCGTCTTTGGCGACTAAAGCCTCGAATTCTTCGATGGCTCGATCTCGGTACTCATGACTTTTGCCAGGATTCGATTTCGAAGTCGCTGCAGCCAAACTGCAAAAGCAGTTTGCCCTTACAAAACGATATTCTTGATTGTCAGGCTCAGCTTTAACTAGCTCGTCGAGTATTTCAATCGCTTTGCGAGAATCTGAAACGCTTCTGAATTGTCCAGCCGGTCGATGGCGAGGTTCCGCTCTGCCTTCAGGTCTTCTGTTTGGCTGTTGTTCAGCGCGGCGAGCATCACCTGGATTGCGATTCGGTTTTCCACCAAGCTTTGAACGACGGTCGTCTTGCGAGCGCCGATTCGGTGGTCGTCGCGAACGAATGGCTTTCATGAACTGTTCGAACATTTCTGGGCGAGACTGCTCAAAAGTTGAAATCAATGCGGAACTTGAGCCCAGCGAGTTGTAGGTTCGGGCGAGTTCAAGTTTGAGTTCGTTGTCGAGTTGATCGACAGGAATTTGTTCAAGCAAATTGATTGCGGATTGGTTTTGATAAAGCGCCTCACGCCAGCGTTGATTCCGACGATGAAGTCCACTGACTTCGCATTTTGTGTTTACCAAAGCGATTCGAATCTCTTTCGAATCGGGAGAAAGCTCGAGCGCACGTTCGTAGCCCTCAATGGAACTCTCGTAGGCTTCAATCGCTTTAGTTCCGTCTCCAATCAATTGGTAGATGTTGGCAACCCGCCGAAACGCTCGCGCTGATTCGATTTTCAATGAATCGTTGTCTGCATTTTGTTTTGCGAATTGGTCGTAGAATACCAGTAATTTGTCAAGGAATGCTGCATCTTCTCGGGTGATCGAGGTTTCGATTCCCGTTAACTCTTCGAACCCATCTAACTGAATTTCGTCACGAGAAGATGTGCCCCGCTGAACGACTTGCTTGAACATTTCATCAAACGCCTTGAGCGTAATTGAGATATTTCCTTCGGCCCGTTCGTACTGCACCTCCATTTTTTTGCGCTCGCTTACGGCGACTTGTTTTTGTCGCTCCGTCTCGGCTTGTTGGGCTTTCAATTTTGCAGATTTGTTGGCTTCTTTTTGAAGTGCGTCCGTCGTAAACAGGTATCCGATCGTGGCGGAAACGGCGACCAGCATCAAAAGTAAAGTAGATGTAACCGAAAGTGCTGCTGGCAACGGATTACGCCGACTCCACTTAATCACGTTTTCTAAAGTCGATGGAGGTCGAGCGGCGATTGGCCGGTCTTCAACAAACGCCATCAAATCTTTTTGCATTTCGTCTGCTGTTTGATAACGAGCGGCGGGATCTCGCGCTACGGATTTGTCGATAATGGTGCTTAAGTCGATTGGAATTCGCCGGTTAACTTTACGTGGCGAAATAGGAGACGTTGTTGCGATGGCTCCGATTACTTCGGCTGTTGTTCCACTTTTGTAGGCCGGTTGAAGCGTTGCCAATTCGTACAGCGTCAGTCCAAGACAGTAAACTTCGCTCCGATGATCGTATTTGCCTTCAAGCGATTCAGGCGCGAGATACTGCGGTGTTCCAATCACGTCGCCGGTTTTGGTCAAGTTGATTTCGTTGGAACTGTCTTTGGCGAGACCGAAATCCGTTATCCAAACGACGCCTTTGCGATCCAGGATGATATTCGATGGCTTGATGTCACGATGAAGAACATTTGAATCGTGCGCGTACGCGAGTGCATCAGCGATGTTGGCTCCCATGCGGGCAGCCCACCGAAAATGCTTAGGCCCGAGCGTTTTCGTGGCCAGGTTTTCTGTGTGGTTTGGGGCAGAGTCACTGCTGGCTGGTTCAATTGATTCCAACTGGTTGAGGACTTTCGTTTCCCGCATCACATCCGTCGAATTGACGGCTGAACCTTGATGGTTGGTATCAAGCCGAGTTGCATCATTGACAGGAATGGGTTTGGTTGTGCCGCCATTGGTCAAGCCAAAAACAACTTCACTCAAAGTCTGCCCATCAACGAAGTCCATAACGTAGTAGTGGAATCCATCGCCTTCGCCCACGCCAAACACGCTGACGATGTTGGTGTGGTGCATTCTTGCGGCCGCCTGCGACTCTCGTTTGAATCGCTCGAGTTTTTGCTGACGGTTGTGGGCTGGGGTGGGCATGACTTTGATTGCCACGCGACGACCAAGCGATTGGTGAATCGCTTCAAAGACGACTCCCATTCCACCACGACCGATCTCGCCGATGACTTCATAGTCACCAATTTGCTTGAGGTTGGAAACTTCATCCAGAGAAGGACGATTAGGTTCAGGATCAGCCGGATTGGATTTGAGCTGTTCGATCATGGCGACTGACGCCAACAAATCCTCGATTTCGTTTTTGAGTTCTGGGTGGAGGTCTTGATACTCGGCAATCGAAGGGTGCTCTCCAGCGCGAATTCTACGCGTGAAATTCTCCACGATTTCTTCGAGTACGTTTGATTGATCAGGCGGTTTAGCCATTGAAGCCTTTCGCCGTTTCCATGATTTCTTTAAGTCGCTTAAGTGCACGAAGATATCGCTTACTGGCAGCGGCCGGTTCAATGCCAAGCGTTTTTGCAGTTTCGATGTTTGAAAGCTCTTCAAAATGTCGAAGTGCAATGACTTCTCGATCCAACTCGTTCATCTCGCCAAGCGTCTTTTCCAGGATTGCAATTTGTTCAGCTCGCTCAATCAATCGGCTGGGCGACGTTAGTTGTGCGACGATGTGCGCAGCTAGGGCCATCGAAGTCTTGCCCGTGTCGGCACTTTGGCCCAGCTTGATCTCCTTGCGGATGTCTCGTTTTTCAGCGCCAAAGTGGTGGCGATGGACCTCGTGCAGTTTTTGAGAAATCTCAAGCCGAAGCCAGACAAAAAACGGCATGTCGTCTTTTTCAAGGAAGCTATCAATTCGTTTGGCGGCGCGAACATAAGTTTCCTGGATGACATCGGATTCGGAGACTCTACCGCTCAGCCGATAATCCAGTCGAAAGTTCACGATTCGCTTCAAACGTGCTTGCACCGCCGAAAAGTATTCGGCAAGCGCCTCCTCACGATTGGATTTCAATGCCTCCACGATAACGTCTCGGTCTGGTAGTTGGTTTGCCTCAGTCATTGGTGCCGTTGAGTCTTTCACGAAAAATTTACAAAATCGAGACAGGGAATATTCAATCAAGGGCCAATGTTGATGAACCCTTCGATTGTCGTATCAATTCCCAAATATGAAACCCGATCCACTCGCTTCAAGTCTCTAACAAAGTAAATTTTTGAAGTTTTATTGTCTGTTTTGGCTTAGTAATGCGTGAAACAAGTAGGCCAGTTGATACCTGGTCCAGTCTATACGTGATGGCAGTCAAGTCGGAGTCACGTTTCGGCATTAATGCCACAATCGTTGTTAATCCAGAAAGCGAGTCAGCGATGACGTTTGATGAATTTTTTACTGTTCGAAATCGTGTCAGCAGAGGCTGTGCTGTGCGGCTCAATAAAGCTGGACTGTTCTTTGGAGTTTGCTCTCTCGTAGTTTTAGGAATCGCATTTTGTTTTTCGGGCAGTCAACAGAGTTTGTTTGCACAGGAAGCATCGGCGCAAGAACTGACCGGCGAGCAATCAAAATTCTTCGAGACAAAAATTCGCCCTGTGTTGGCCCGTGAGTGTTACGGCTGTCATTCGACTCGAAGCCAAGTCAAAGGTGGGCTTTGGTTGGACACCAAAGGTGGTTCACGCGATGGCGGAGATTCGGGGCCGGCAATTGTTCCGGGCGATCTCGACGACAGTTTACTTTGGAATGCGATTAACCACGTCGACTACAAGATGCCTCCGGGTAAGAAACTCTCAGAAGAGATTCGAAACGATTTTCGTCAGTGGATTGAGATGGGAGCCCCTGATCCACGCACGCAAAAAATTACCAAAGTCAACACGACGATCACGCCTGAAGACATTGAGCAGGGGCGGGACTTTTGGGCGTTCAAGAAACCCGTGGCCCATGATATTCCAGAAGTCAAACAAACCGATTGGCCGACAACGGATATTGATCGTTTCGTTTTGAGCGAGCTTGAACGAAACGATCTTCAGCCCTCAAGTGAAACGGATGCGTCGACTTTCTTACGCCGAATCAGCTACGACCTCGTCGGCCTTCCACCGACTCCAGAACAAGTGGCTTGGCTTTCCAGGAGATGGGAGACTGACCGCCAGGCAGCAATCGAGAAGATTGTGGATTCGCTGATCGCGAAACCTGAATTCGGTGAAACTTGGGGCCGACACTGGCTCGATGTCGCCAGGTTCGCGGAGTCATCAGGCAAAGAACTCAATCTGACCTATCCACAAGCGTGGCGATATCGCGACTACGTTATCGATTCGTTGAACGATGACAAACCGTACGATCGCTTTATCCAAGAACAGATAGCAGGCGATCTGTTGCCAGTGAAATCGGACAAAGCATGGTCTGAAAACCTTGTCGCCACTGGCTTCCTTGCGATCGGCCCGAAAACCTTGACGGAGCAAAATGGTGTGCAGTTCAGTCATGATTTGATCGACGAACAGATTGATGTCGCAACGCGGGTCGTGTTGGGTGTGTCCGTCGCCTGCGCACGTTGCCACGATCACAAGTTCGATCCAATTCCGCAGTCAGACTATTACGCAATGGCTGGCATATTCAAGAACACAACGACCCACTACGGCACCCTCGACACGTTTCAGAATCGACGACCAAGCAACCTGCTTGTGTTACCTGTCGATGATCTGAATCCTTTCGACAAGAAGATCTCAACCAAAGAAATGGCAAAGCTCAAATCGGAGCTTGCGGATAAGCAAAAGCAGTACGCGGCGTCTCGCCGTGAACGCCAAGCGAAACGCAAAGGCGAGACTAAAAGTAATCCGGCATTTTCAATTCAAAACGTTGCCCGGCTTTCGGCCGAAGTTGCCGCTCTTCGATCAAGGATCAATTCCTACGACGAAAAAGGCAATCCGTACACTTATTTCATGGGAGTCCAATCAACCGACAAACCGACCAACGCGCGTCTGCTGGTCCGAGGTGAATTTGATAAACCTGCACAGGCTGTTGAGCGTGGGTTTCCTCAAGTGTTGATGGAAAATGAATCGAAGATTGACGCGGATTCATCTGGCAGATTGGAATTGGCGCGTTGGATGGGAAGTGACGACAATCCGTTGACTGCTCGGGTGATGGTCAATCGAGTTTGGCAACATCTGCTTGGCAATGGACTCGTCCGAACACCTGAAAATTTTGGTTCAACTGGACAGCCGCCAACCCATCCTGAGTTGCTTGACCATTTGGCGGTTGAGTTCGTGAAAAATGGATGGAGTGTCAAACAACTCGTTCGCGAGATAACGACTTCAAAAATCTATCGCACAAGCTCAAAGTTCAACAAAAAGAACTTTCAAGTTGACCCCGAAAATAAACTTGTCTGGAGAGTTGAGCCTCGTCGCCTGAGCGCAGAAGCGATCCGTGATTCGATTTTGCAGATCAGTGGCCAGCTTGATTCGAAACGACCACGTGGCTCGTTTGTTGCCGAGATAGGTCCCGCGCTGGTTCGCGACGACATTGTGATTTCGACTGCCGGTACTGCAAATCAGGATATGAAAGGCAAAGTTACCATGGGGATGGGCCGGTCTCGCCGCTCAAAGTCATCGCAAAGTGCCTCTGGGAAAAGCGGCGATTCGACGCTCAATCCATCCGTCGCAAAAATTGATCAACCAAAAAACTATCGAAGTGTTTACTTGCCCGTGATTCGAGATAGCTTGACCCGCGCGATGGACGTATTCGATTTCGCTGAGCCAAGTATGGTTGTGGGGACTCGCGAATCGTCAAACACCCCGGATCAAGGGCTCTTCTTCCTCAACAATGAGTTTGTCTTGGAGCAGAGCGATTTGATGGCGGAAAGAATCGTAAAACAGGAGAGTCAAATTCGAGGGCAAGTCAATTTGGCATTCTTGTTGGCCTATGGGCGAGAGGCTTCGGACGTTGAATTGAAATCGGCAGAGAAGTTCTACGAAGAATTCGAGGTTCCACGATCGCGATTTCGTAAGAACGTGAACTTGCAAAAGTTAAGTGCAATTTGCCATTCGATTTTGGCATCCGCAGAGTTCCGATTCATAAACTGAATGTCGTGTCAAATAACATAACAAATAGTTGGTTATAAG